>DAOVUK010000258.1 GCA_030632625.1 Gammaproteobacteria bacterium | reverse complement strand
GGGGCGTAATCGCTCAAATAAGGCATCGGAATCCACACCGGCCTGTGGATTACAAGAGGGAATAATTGTTTGTCTACGATCCCGACCTCGGATAACGGTGTTTTCCCAGACCGTTTCAAAGCGTCTCACCACCTGTGCAATAGGCACTGACTTCTGTAAGACAGGACTCCAGACCTGAATATCCTGAATATGACTGATATCTTCACGCTCATCATCCGTGGCACGACTTAAGATGGGCAATAAACGAATACCATCCCGGTAGAGTCCAACCTGGGTGCCGTCAAAGGCATATTTTAAAGCCTTAGACAGATCTTCGTAATTAATGCCCAGTTGCCGTCCTACCTGCTCATTAAAAATAGGTTTGACCAGTTTAACCGGCTGACGCCAGTCATCACGGATTTCTTTGGTGCCGGGATCATTGCGAAAAATTTCTTTAGCTTGCTCAGACAGTTGTCTTAAGATGGCTCCATCTGGACCACTGAGTCGTGCTTCAATTATACTGTCCCGTCCAGGGCCGATACGCAAAGGTTTGATTATGGGCTCAATATTTGGAAAAGCCTTCATATAAGTATCAGTCTTATCCCAGATTTCCTGGATTTGTTCGCGAGTCTCTGTCTGCACTATAATTTGTGCATAGGCTGAACTTCGCTCTTTAGGCTCATACACCAGTGAAAAACGTTGATCGCCGCCACCAATTAATTCAGTGGTTTTGGTCACTCCCGGAAGCGTGCGAATGTACTCACTGATTTTTAAGGTATCATCACGGGTTTTATCGATACTTGTGCCTTCTATTTCCCAGACTTCAACAAAAAACATCGGGGTATTGGAATCCGGGAAAAATCCACCCCGTACAAAGCCAAAACCAAATACAGCCACTGCAAATAAACCGACAATGAAAGCCATGGTCAGACCACGGAAACGCAGGGCTTTTTTAAGAAAATTTCGATAAAGAACAAACACAAAACCGGAGTAGGCATCTTCAGCTTCTTTTGAATCCGTATCGCTTCCTGTCTCCTTTTTCTTAACTTTTTCCTTAATGAAGAGAGCACATAATAATGGGGTCGTACTGACTGCAGTCACCCAGCTGAGTAACAGGGAAATCAGTATGACATAAAATAAGGTTCGACTGAATTCACCCGTTGAATCCTGTGACAGGCCAATGGCCGAAAAGGCCAGAATACCAATAATGGTACCGCCCAGCAGAGCCACTGAATTTCGTGCAACAACCTCTTTGGCGGCTTTGGCCGCATTCATACCCGATTGAATGCGGATCATCATACCCTCGGCAATCACAATGGCATTATCCACCAGCATCCCCAGTGCAATAATCAAAGCCCCTAATGAGATCCGCTGTAAGTCAATGCCATACATTTCCATGATGAGCACCGTGCCTGCTACCGTAATAAGCAGTACTGCACCAATAATTAAACCAGCAGTGACACCCATAAATAAGAGTAAGACGATAATAACAATAACAATGGCTGCAGCCACATTGAGCATAAAACCAGACACTGAGTTTTTCACTTCTACCGGCTGGTTATAAATCACATCAATCTTCATACCCAAGGGCATTAATGAGGTAATTTCACGCATTCTTTGTGTCAGATGTTCGCCTATCGCAACAACATTGACGCCAGATTGCATTGAAATGCCCAGTGTTAAAGCCGGCTTGCCTTCATAATAAATGAGTAAATCCGGTACTTCTTTGTATTCACGTCGAATTTGAGCAATATCTTTCAGGTAAACCAGTGTCCGATCAGATGAACTGATGAGTACATCGCCAATTAAGCTGACGGATTTAAATTCACCCGTCGGTTGAATGCGTAAATATTCATCACCCACCTGCACCTTACCTGCATCAGTCACCACATTCTGGGATTGCAGGATCTGACCAATTTTCTCCAGGGATAAACCCAGTTCGCCTATACGCTGTCTTGAGATATCCAGATACACGACTTCGGTCTGAGCACCGCCAATGACAATCTTTCTGACTCCATCCACCAGTACCAGTTCTTTTTTAAGGAAATCAGCGGCATCTTTTAAGTCACGATAACTATAGCCATCGCCTGATAGAGCCGCATAAACGCCATAGACATCAGCAAAACTGTCAACAATAACCGGCGCTTGTGCTCCCGGAGGCAATTTGTGCAGCATATCATCTATTTTTCTGCGTACCTCATCATAGATATCGGGGAAATCTTCTTTACTATATTTATCCTTAAAGGTTACTGTAATATCTGACATGCCGGGGCGTGAAATGGACATCTTGATCCATTTCACCTGCGGCATAAGCTGTATGGCTTCTTCTATGTGATAGCTCACTTCATCATAAACCTGCTGAGCTGTCGCACCGGGATATTGAGTAATAATTTTGACATCTTTAATGGTAAATTCAGGATCTTCTAATTTCCCCATTTTCATAAAACCCGTATAACCACCGACCAAAAAGACAATGACCAGCAACCAGGATACAACCGGGTTTTTAACCGAATATTCGCCAATATTCATAATTGCTTATCCCTTCTCTGATGTTTGCTGCGCAGAGACTTTATCCATAACCGGACGAGTATGCTCTATATTATCTTTTGCCTGCTCTAAGTCTTTCATAAGAGAAATTTTAAGACCTTCGTATAGAAATGGCACACCGGCAATCACCACACGTTGTCCGGCTTCGATACCTTCTTTGACCTGAATACGATTGCCTTGCATGGTACCTACTGTCACTGACGCGGGTGCAACCTGCATTGTTTGTTCATCAACAAGCCAAACGGTGCCTTGCAAAGCCACATCAGCTATTACAGCACTGACAGGAAGATAATAAACATGCTCAGTATCAATAAATTTACTCAAGTTAAGTTTCACCATCGCCGTCATACCTGGCAGAATAATCACATTATCTGGTTTCGGCATGGTATATGTTGCCAGGAAAGTTTGTGTACTGGCATTGGCTTTTGTCGATATTTCCTTAAATGTCAGTGAATATTCTTTGCCTGCTTTAGACTGGAACATGGCAACCACTGGAATTTGATGTCTCATTCTTGAATTTTTAATATCATCCCCTTCTCCAGTATTTTGCAGGCGCAATATCAGGTTCTCTGGAAGATCAAATTTTACTTCTAAAATTTCATTATCATTCAGTGAAATAATCTCTTGCTTAGCTTGAATTTCTTCAAAATTCTGAATATGACGTCTGGCCACTGTACCGTCAAAAGGCGCTTTTAGTTCAGTATAAGTAAGTTGCTGTTTAGCCAGATTTAATTCTGCTTTGGCACTGAGAAAAGAGGATTCCAGTTTATCAAAATCCATTTTAGAAATATGACCCTCTTTCACCAGCTTTTTTCCCCGTGTATAGTCCTTGGATGAACGAGTAAACAAAGCCTTCTTATTGTTAACGGTAATTTGAAAGTCGGTCGGATCCAGTTTGGCTATTAAATCACCTTCTGTCACTAAATCGCCTTCTTTCACTAATAATTCCTGCACTTTACCTGACACACGAAAGGCTAATTCCGCTTTTCTATTAGCATCAATGCGTCCTGGGAAATTTCTAACCCCTCCAACATCAGGTGTTTTGACCAGAATGGTTTTAACAGGCCTCACCTCTTCGACGGTTTCAACTTCTTGTTTTTTACTGCAACCTGCAGTTAGTGCAAGAGCCAGCGATGTTATTATGAGTGTATTAAATGAGTAGCATTGTTTCATTTTTATTCCATTAGGAGAAATTATAGATTTAAGCAAGTTATCTGGCATGATATATATTTTTCATTGTCAATTTAGCCGTTTATAATAAACAAAAACAACATTGAACAACATCAAAAAAGCGAAAAAAAATAACTGAATTTTTCGTTTTTTTGATATTTGAGGATTTTTAACATTATGCTGAGTAGTTACGTTAGACTATATATTGAAAAACATCATTGAACTTCCTATCCTTGACTTAATACTCAGAATCAGTTTTTTGCCTATGCTCTTAGCAGATAAAAGTTTTATCCTAATCTATTGTATAAGGAATAATAATGAGATTTAAATACTTTATTGTTTTAATATTTTTAACCTGTATGTTTATACCCTATGCAGTCAGTTCCGCGGAAGAAAACACCTTAAATTACGCACTCTCTCAGGGTAAATTCAAAGGTTTGCTGCGTTATAGCGGTCAGTATCGTGATAGTAACTTACATCTCCTTCAGGATGGTACCTCAACCAACACGTCCAATGAAAAGAAACAGCAATATTCTGCTCTGGGTGGGTATTTAGGTTATGAAACAGCTCCTATCTATGACATTTCTGTCGGTGCAACACTCTATACCTCTCAACCTTTTGGGCATAATCCCGATGATCGAAGTGGCCTGGGCGGTCTCTATGAGGAAAATGGTGAACAGGAATCTTATACTTTTTTGGGTGAGGCTTATGTTAAATATGAGATTGATGATCATATGATTAAAGTCGGCCGACAGGAAATGCCGGATTATCGGTTTGTTTCCTTGTCCGATATCAGAATGACTCCTTATACTCATGAAGGGGCTGTTTATGAAAACACAGTTTTTAATAAATTGCAGTTAAACTTTGCTTATATTACGAAAATGAAAGAACGTAATGCTGAAAAATTTATTGATATGGCCTCAGCTGCTCATATTAGTGAGTCAAAAATTTCCCTTACTAGCCGTTATGATCCGACAGATTATGATAATGGTTTTTATAATGGTAGTAAAAAAGAAATGACCATGGCCGGATTGACTTATTCAACTGATGCGTTAACAGTCGAGGGTTGGAATTATTATGTTGATGACTTTATTAACACAGTTTATTTATACGGCCAATACAACATTACGCCTGCCCATAGTGACTTAGCTTTATCCTTGTCTGCACAATATGCAAATCAGTCCGATGTGGGCGATCAGATTGCAGGTAATGTTGATACCTGGTTTTATGGTCTGAAGCTGCAGGCAGTAATCAATCGAACGACTTTATTTATTGGTTTTAATGAAGTGGATTATAATGAAAATTCCTATGATGGCGGAACCATTTTTGTCCGTTGGGGTTCACCTCAGATGTTTAATTCATTTCAGGTACAGGATTCTGAATTAGCAGGCACACAATCCTATGGCATTGGGGCACAATATCAGTTCGATCAGAATAGTATCATTCCTGGTGTTATTATGAGAGTACGCTATGGTGATTACGATATGCCTAATAGTTTGTCTAAGCGATTTGCACGACAGGACAGGACGGAAACAACTTTTGACATTAATTATGCTTTTGCTAAAGGCTCTAATATTGGAAATTTATCACTAGACGGATTAAGCATACAATTTCGTGTCGCATTCAATGACTATGATACTGACTATGACTTTCAGGCATTTATCGACAAACATAATTTTTCAGCCAGCAGTGTCACAGATGATTTTATCGATACTCGATTATATTTGAACTATAAGTTTTAACAGACAAAGCTTCTTTAGGGACGAGGCTTAATCGGACAGCCATCTAATCAAACTTGATTATATTAACTTCCCTCGCAGAAGCATTTC
>DAOVUK010000173.1 GCA_030632625.1 Gammaproteobacteria bacterium | reverse complement strand
GAAACATCTGCTGCGTGATCCGGTGACCATTCCTGACCCCATTAATGATCGCCCCGGCAGTGCCCGTTATCGTGGCTTTCATAAAAATGATAATGAAAAATGTATTGGCTGCGGTACCTGTGAAGCCATCTGTCAGAATGGTGCCATTGATATGCTGCCAGTTGCAACTGCGGAGACCAAACCGGGTGATTCGGGGCTGCGTCCGCGCATTGATTATGGCCGCTGCTGCTGGTGTGCTTTATGTGTTGATGTCTGTATGACCAGTTCCTTAACCATGTCCAATGAATACAAGTGGATTGAGAGCGATCCCGATGCCTTTCGTTTTACTCCGGGTGTCGATAAAAAATTCTGGGATAATGCTGAACTCGGTTACCAACGACCCGAAGGCCACCGTCTGGTTGCACCGGAACGTGTGGAGATGGAAGAGCTTGAGCCTGAAATACGTATTGATTCTTTTGACGAGATCGTTAACGGCTATTCTATCGAACAGGCTCGACTTGAAGCTGATCGCTGTGTTGCCTGTGGTTTATGTGTCGCCACCTGCCCGACGCATATGGCCGTGCCTGACTATATTGATGCGATACGTGAAGGCAACTATGAACGCGGTCTGAAATTACTTTATGATACTAACCCGTTCTCAAATATCTGCGGCAGAGTCTGTACCCGTAAATGCGAAGACACCTGCGCTTCACGACATGAAGGTGAGCCCATCGCAATTCGCTGGCTCAAACGTCATATCATTGATCAGGTGCCCTATGAAAAATATCGTGACATTATCGGTGGACCTGGCACACCTACGGGTAAGAAAGTGGCCATTATAGGTGCCGGTCCGGCAGGTTTGACAACGGCCTTTGATTTAGTCCGCATCGGTCACGAAGTGATTGTTTATGAAGCTAAGTCCGCAGCAGGAGGGATGACTCGCTATGGTATACCTGAATACCGTCTGCCCTATGATGCCCTGGATAAAGATATCGATCTGATTGTTTCAATGGGTGTTAAAATTGTTTACAACACCCGTATCGGTACCGATATTGCCATGACACAACTTAAACAGGATTTTGATGCAGTATTGCTGGCTATTGGTCTGCAGGAAGGACGTCAAACCCGCATACCCCAATCGGATCATGAGAAAGTCTATCGTGCTGTTGATCTGCTGGACAAAATTACCTCTGAAGAGGCATTTGAATTACCTCATTGTGCGGTGATCATCGGCGGTGGTAATGTCGCTATGGATATCGCACGCTCTCTTGCCCGGCTACAAAAGCAGCAATATGGCCAGGTTGATGTGGTATTAACCGCAATGGAAGAGCAGCAGCATTTTATGGCGGATCCTGATGAAATAAAAGAAGCACTCGAGGAAGGTATTATAATCCGCGACAAGTGCGGCCCTCAGGGTTGTGAAATCGATGAGTCAGGGAAGTTAATTGGTCTTAAAACCTGGAGAGTACTCTCCATTTTTGACAAATATAAGCATTTTGCTCCCACCTATGATGATAGTGAAGAGACCATTCATGCCTGTGATACAGTTATTGAGGCTATCGGTCAATTTTCGGATACTTCACTGCTTGGCGATGCGCTGACCGAAAAGCTGGAATGGGATCGGGGGCGCATTCAGGTTGACAGCAATGGTCGTACTTCAGAGTCCTGGCTGTGGTCAGCAGGTGACTGTGTTAACGGTCCCGATGTTGTTCATGCTGTGGCCGACGGGCATCGGGTAGCAGCAAGCATTGATGCTATGCTTAATGAGGTACTTTTTTAACTTTACAATAAAGGATAAAAACAATGACCCAGGTATTGGAAGTAGTAAAACCCGGTGTAGTAACAGGTGATGATGTACAGAAACTCCTGCAAGTTGCCAAAGATGAACATTTCGCCGTGCCGGCGGTAAATGTTGTCGGTTCCGACTCGATTAATGCGGTACTGGAAGCGGCAGCTATTGCCAAATCACCGGTAATGGTACAATTTTCCAGCGGCGGTGCAGGTTTCTATGCCGGCAAAGGCTGTCCTGCGGACAATCCGATGGTACTAGGAGCGATTTCCGGTGCCCAGCATGTGCATGCCATGGCAGAAGCTTATGGCGTACCAGTGATTCTTCATACTGACCATGCGGCGCGTAAACTACTGCCCTGGGTAGATGGTATGATGGCTGCGGGTGAAGCCTATTACGCCAAACATGGCAAGCCTCTGTTCAGCTCCCACATGCTGGATCTCTCCTCTGAACCTCTGGAAGATAATATTGCCACCTGTGAGCAATATCTGAAACGCTTCAGTAAAATCGGTATGACTCTGGAGCTGGAGCTGGGTGTCACCGGCGGTGAAGAAGATGGCGTGGATAATACCGATATCGATAATGCCTCGCTCTATACCCAGCCGGAAGATGTGGCCCTTGCATATCAACGGCTGATCAAAATCAGCGAAAAATTCACCATAGCCGCTTCCTTCGGCAACGTGCATGGCGTGTACAAACCCGGCAATGTGCATCTGACCCCAAAGATTCTTGATAATTCACAAAAATATGTTCAGCAAAAATTTTCTACTGGTGATCTTCCCCTGAACCTGGTTTTCCACGGTGGTTCCGGTTCTGCCCGTGAAGAGATTCGTGAAGCTATCTCCTATGGTGTGATCAAGATGAATATCGACACCGATACTCAATGGGCAGCCTGGGATGGGGTTCGTGCTTATGAAATGGAGAAGCATGATTACCTTCAGGGACAGATCGGTAATCCGGATGGTGATGAAAAACCAAATAAAAAGATTTATGACCCGCGTATGTGGCTGCGTGCTGGTGAGGAGGCAATGGTTAAGCGCCTGCTGATCGCTTTCGAAGATCTGAACTGCATGAATCGTAATTAAGGGCCTTGGAAATAATAAATTTTCCACGGCCCTTAGACTCATGCTTGCAAAACAGAGCGACATATAAATATTTTCGGTTCTTCACATTATTGCGTACTTTTTGTATTCACTCGGTGAATTCAGCCATTCATAGATATGGTAGAGACGTTGCATGCAACGTCTCTACGTATGCTTACCACCCTGGCGGTCGTTACGTGACCGTAGAGACAAGGCATGCCTTGTCTCTACAATTTGGAAAGTACGCTTTTTTGTGAAGAGCCATATTTTCTGATACCAGCCCGATGAGAAAAATATGAAAGATAACAAACTGAGCAGTGAAAAAGCAGCAGAAAATCAACGGGAAAGTATTCGTAGCGGATTATCTCAATCCTGCCTGATGAAAGCTTTTTCTGATAATCTGTTTTATATGCAGGGTCGCTCTGGAAAGTCAGCAACCGCTAATGATGAGTATATGGCGGCTGCTTATACGGTGAGAGACCGCATGTTAAAGCGCTGGGTTCATTCCGCTCAAACTTATAAGGAGCAGGAAGTTCGCACCGTTTGTTATCTTTCCGCCGAGTTTTTGCTGGGTCCCCATCTGGGTAATAATCTCATCAATTTGGGGATTATGGAAAAAGCCCAGAAAAGTGCAGTAGAAATGGAACTGGATTTTGTTGATATCCTGGACCAGGAAGAAGAACCCGGATTGGGCAATGGCGGTTTGGGCCGCCTGGCGGCCTGTTATCTTGATTCACTGGCGACTCTGCAAATCCCGGCTATTGGTTATGGCATTCGTTATGAATTTGGTATTTTTGACCAGGAGATTGAAAATGGCTGGCAGGTTGAAGTGTCTGATACCTGGCTGCGTAATGGTAACCCATGGGAATTACCACGTCCCAAACTGTATTTTCCAGTCAACTTTGGCGGTCATATAGAGCACTTTCGGGATGAGCAGGATCAGCACAAGACTAAGTGGGTACCTGAGTTATGTGTTAATGGCGTTGCTTATGATACCCCGATTCTGGGATATGGCGTGAATAACTGCAATTTATTGCGATTATGGAAAGCAGAGGCGCCGAAATCTTTTGATTTTCAGGCATTTAATACCGGTGATTATTACGGAGCCATTGAAGCTAAAGTTATTGCCGAAAATATTTCCAAAGTATTATATCCCAATGATGAAAAAATCGGTGGTAAGGAATTACGTCTTAAACAGCAATATTTCTTTGTCAGCTGCTCCCTGCAGGACATGATACGCTTGCATGCTGCTACAGGTAAGTCGCCTGACACTTTTCACCACAAATTTGCCGTACAATTAAATGATACCCATCCTGCTATCTCCGTTGCTGAGTTGATGCGAATATTTCTCGATGAGTATCACATGCCCTGGGAAAAAGCATGGCATATTACCCAGAACACCTTTGCCTTTACCAACCATACATTGTTGCCCGAAGCGCTGGAAACCTGGTCTGTTAAATTATTTAAGCAGGTTTTACCGAGACATCTTGAGCTTATCTATGAAATTAATAGCCGTTTCCTAGACGAAGTTCGAATGCATTTTTTGAGTGAACATAATCGCCTGGATAGGTTAGCTCGTATGTCTATTATCAACGAAGAAGGTGAAAAATCAATTCGGATGGCTCATCTTGCCTGTGTGGGCAGCCATGCCATTAACGGGGTTGCTCAATTACACACAGAGTTGCTCAAAGATACGCTATTAAATGATTTTTATGAACTCTGGCCGGAAAAATTCAGCAATAAAACAAATGGTGTTACCCCCAGACGTTTTCTTGTACTGAGTAATCCAATATTATCAAAACTACTGAGCAAAACATTAAAAAGCAATGACTGGATCAGAGATATGACCCGGTTAAATGCCCTGGAATCGTATTCAGATGATAGTGACTTTCATAATCAATGGCGCAGCGTCAAAACAGCGGCAAAGATTAATCTGGCCGCCTGGATCAACAAAAATACAGGCATAATTGTTGATCCCCTGTCTTTGTTTGACATACAGGTTAAACGCTTTCATGAATACAAACGCCAGCATTTAAATATTTTACATGTGATTACGCTGTATCAACGTCTGAAACAAAATCCCTCTCTGGATATTACTCCCAGAACCTTTATTTTTGGAGGTAAGGCTGCACCCGGTTATACCATGGCTAAGCTGATGATCAAACTGATCAACTCTGTGGGTGATGTGATCAATAACGATCCGCAGGTTAATGAATTACTGCGAGTTGTGTTTATCCCAAACTTTAATGTAAAAAATGCTCAAATGATTTATCCCGCAGCGGATTTATCTGAGCAGATATCAACCGCTGGTAAAGAAGCATCCGGAACGGGCAATATGAAGTTCTCTATGAATGGTGCGCTAACTATTGGAACACTGGATGGTGCTAATATTGAGATTCGAGAGGAGGTTGGTGCTGATAACTTCTTCCTTTTTGGACTGACAGCTAAAGAGGTTGCTCAGGTGAAAGCTGATGCTTATAACCCCGGTCATATTATTGAAAACAACCAGGAGCTGAAAAATGCCATTGAATTAATAGATTGCGGTCTGTTTTCACATGGTGATCGTTCCATGTTTAAATTATTAACAGACTCATTAAAATACCATGATCCTTTTTTAGTCTGTGCGGATTACCAGTCTTATATTGATTGTCAGACAGAGGTGAGCCATGCATTTCGTGACGTAGAACACTGGACCCGTATGTCGATACTTAATGTCGCCAGAATTGCCAAGTTTTCTTCTGACCGGGCAATCAGAGAGTATTGTGATGACATATGGAAAGTTAAACCGGTTAAGATAGAGCTGAAATAAAACAAACGGAGCATTTTCAATGCTATAAACTCATTGAGTATCGGAGTAAAAAGATTGGCCAAAAAACCACAAAAGCCAGCTAATATGAGTTTTGACTTAGTTCAATTTATTAATAAAAATGAACAATCATTCCATGAGGTATTAGATTTAATCCCTATTCCCCTGTTTGCCAAAGATATACAGGGTAAATACCTTACCTGCAATAAAGCCTATGAAGAGGTTTCTGGAAAATCACGTGAGGAAATGATTGGCAAAACTGTTTATGACTTATGGCCGAAATCTCAGGCTGATCTATTTTTTTTAAAAGATAAAGAATTATTTGATGCCGCTGGTCAACAGATATATGAAGCAGATATCACTGCTTCATTTGGTAAAAAATGCATAGTTCAGTTTCATAAGGTCACTTTTTCAAATGAAACAGGTGAGACTATTGGTTTGCTCGGTGCCATTTTTAATATTACCGAAAGAAAAATACTCGAAGAAAAATTAAGATTTCTAGGTAATCATGATCCGCTCACAGAACTTCCCAATAGAAGGAGCCTGATAAATGATTTTGTTTATGAGTCAAAAAGAGCGAGCCGATACAATAGGAAAATGGCGCTCTACTATATGGATATCAACAGATTTAAAAAGGTTAATGATGACCTGGGGCATGATGTAGGTGATGCATTACTGCAGTTTATTTCTGAAAAAATGAAGCACTTACTGAGAGAAAATGAAACTATTTACCGGGTTGGTGGTGATGAGTTCTGTATTCTTGTTCCAGAATTTGGTCATAAAGAACAATTAAAAACATTAGCTGAAAGAGTCATAAGTAGTATTTCCAGTATTAATCATTTTGGCGGGATGGAAATAAATATTGGCTGTAGTATCGGCATAGCAATTTTTCCAGAAAATGGAAAAACATTATCTGATTTAACATCATCTGCAGATAAAGCAATGTATATCATTAAAAAAACACATAATAGTAATTTTTGTTTTGTTGAATAAGTAAAATCACCTATTATGATAGTTTTCTAATTGTCATTATAAATATCTTGACATGTGATTGTTGAATTCTGTACGAAAATAGATTATACTTTTTCCATACCGTCGGGCTGACGGGATTTTAAGTCTGTGGAGTACGCATCAGACCTGGGGAGCATGAGTTGGTTGATAGCCGTAAAAGTTCCCACTAAGGGAACACTGTATG
>DAOVUK010000069.1 GCA_030632625.1 Gammaproteobacteria bacterium | reverse complement strand
TTTAGGAAACACAGTTGTTTAAGAACTTTCTCCTTATTTTCAATAGGCTAAAATATAAGCTTGTTTTTGCAGTTTCCTCGTTTATCAAAACTGATGAACAGCAGGAGCTTTTGCAAAAAGTGGACAGCCATTTTTTGATCTGGGATCACCAGCTGATTAATCTGGATACAGGGCAGAGCAGTGTCCTGGAAGATATGAATGCAGAAACTATCGCCTCTGCCGCAAGCGAGATCATATCAAAAGAGTCAAAATATAAACAAACTCTGCATGCTGCCCTGTATTTGCCTGACTTAGAATTTGTCGCAACAGAATATGAATTAGCGGAAGTTGCCGCCCAGAACATTTCATCTGCACTGAGTTATCAGGTTGATGAACTGATGCCGGCCTATCCGGGAAAATTAATGCTGGCGGTTAATCATAATGATTCCAGAAAGAAAAATATTGCCTTATGGCTGGATCAACTCAGAACAGAAGTTCTTTTTGCCGCACTAAAAAATCAGAATATTGAGCTGACCGTTATTATACCGAGAATAGCCCTGGCCTTCCTGGCAAAAAATGTCAATACTGCTAAAAACCAGATTCATCAGTTCAGAGAACGTGATGAGAATGGCTTATTAGATGTTGCCCTGGAAAATCAAAGTCTGCTGCAATGGCAAAGTATCAATAATAACGACATGAAAGACGAAGAGTATTTTCGTCAGTGGCAGCAGATGTCTGAGCCGACGGTTGACAGAATACTGATTAAGTCATCTGCTTTCTGGCAGCAAATTGATCGAAGTCACCTGGATCAACTTCGCTATACATTTTTTCCTGAATCTGCCCGGCAGAATTTAAAACAACGCAGTCGCCTTAAAAAAGGTCGCCTGGCAGTCATTGCCGGTGCTATAGCTGCTGTTCTGCTGGCAACCCCTTTTGTCATCAATGCCGTACGTAATGTCCAGTGGCAGCAGCAGCACCAGGATTTTAAAGAAAAGATCGCTGAAGTGAGCAAAATGCGCAGCACCGTCACCCAGTTCGAAGATAACTGGGCTTTATTTCTGGAATATCCTCGAGCTGATGTGATGGCTGTGATAAGAAAACTCAATAACATTATTCCTCAGGATAGCTGGATAAAAGGCTTTGAAATAAAAAGTGGTGTGGTTGAAATTGATGGTTATAGTCCGAATCCAACTAATATCCTTGAGGTGATATCGAAACAAGCGGAATTTGAGCAAGCGGCGTTTAACCAGAGAACCCGAATCGAGAGAGGCAAAGATAATGAACATTTTGGTATTACCTTTCATTTAAACAGTATCAATATGGACGCCTACCAGGAAAAACATTTTCCGGTGAATTAGAGCACAGACTAAACTGAATGACTAAAAAAGAAAAAAAATTATTATGGATCTTTCTGGCGATTTTGGCCATAGGCGTGATTGCACGGGGGATTCCCCTTGTCACTCAAGCCTATCAATCGGGTATTGCGGCAGTTGAGGAATCAAAGGAAAAAATAAACCGTCTTAAAAAACTTCAGGCTCGCGAAGCGTATTGGCGAACAGAATTTAATAAAATTAGTAAAGATGAAAAACAATTATCAGCGCAGCTTTTTTCCGGAAATTCTCCGGAACTTATCGCTGCCCGCGTTCAGGAAAGACTCAAGACGCTGGCAAGGCAAAGCGGAGTTAAAGTCGATTCTATGAGTCTGCCGGATTTAAACCAAAGCGATGACTGGTTATTGATTAGTCAGACCATGACGTTTAAAGCGCCCACCAAAAACTTAATGGAATTAATGAAAATGATTAAAAAATCAAAGCCGACCCTGATTATGACGGATGTTCAGATGCGCGCATTCAGAGACATGCTGAGTTGTACCATTAAAGTCGTTGGCTTTAGTCATTCAGCTGCAAAACAGGAAAGTGATTCCTGATGGCAATGGATTTGAACATTTTTTCAGATTTACTGGTGCCTGCCGGAATCGCACCGGATAAGGATTTTTTTCAGTCGGGAAGACTGCTTTATATTGATTCTCCGAATGCTGAATTAAGAGCAAAGATCCGTTATACCCTGGGTCAGGAAATTGAATTTGTGGTAGAAAATGAAGAGGATGTTTCCAGATTAATCAAGCACTGGCGTGCTGAATTAGCACCGGAAATGGGTGAAGAACAGGAAGATGAAGCCAGTTTTAGTGAAGAGGATCTGCAGGATCTTTCATCAGATGCCCCGGTTATTCGTCTGGTCAACCACCTGTTTGAGCGAGTGCTTGATTTAAATGCCAGTGATATTCACTTTGAACCTGAAGACCATAGCTTTAATGTTCGCTGCCGAGTTGATGGTATCATGCAGCAGATAGAAACCCTGCCGGTGAGAGCACAGCTTCCTGTGACTTCACGGCTGAAATTAATGGCCAGACTGGATATCGGTGAAAAAAGACTGCCTCAGGATGGTCGTATTGACTACAGTCTCGGTCAGAAAAAAATTGATATGCGCGTATCAACTTTGCCGGGTGTGCACGGTGAGTCAGTGGTTTTACGTATTCTTGATCGCAGTGATATTCTGGTTCAACTTGAACAGCTGGGGATGCCGCCTCAAGTGCAGGATAACTGGCAGAAATTAATTAAGCAGCCGCATGGCATGATTCTGGTGACCGGGCCGACCGGCAGCGGTAAAACCACTACGCTGTATGCTACCCTGGAGAAAATCAGCACCAAACAGCAAAAAATGATCACCGTAGAAGACCCGGTAGAATATCAGCTGGACGGCATCACCCAAATACAGGTTAATAGTAAAATTGGTCTGAGCTTTGCTTCCGGGCTGCGTTCTATTGTGCGTCAGGATCCGGATGTGATCATGATTGGTGAAATACGTGATCATGAAACGGCTTCCATTGCCATTGAATCCGCTCTGACCGGCCATCTGGTGTTTTCCACTCTACACACCAATGATGCTGCGGGTTCCATCAGCCGTTTACAGGACATGGGCGTGGAGCCTTATTTAATCAGTTCCAGTTTACTGGCGATTCAGGCGCAGCGATTAGTACGGAAAATTTGCCCGTCCTGCGGTACTGAACATGCTATGACTGAGATAGAAGCAAAGCTGCTGGAACTTTCAGCAGCAGATATTTTTCCTATTCACCGTGGTGAAGGCTGCAGCCATTGTGGCGGGACAGGCTATCGTGGGCGTATTGGACTATATGAATTATTGATCATCAGCGATGAGACCCGGCATCTGATTAATACCGGGGCTGATGCCAACACCATTCGTGAAAAAGCGGTTGAGCAAGGTATGCTGACGCTGAGACAGGATGCACTGAAGAAACTGGCTCAGGGTTTAACCACCGTCGAAGAAGTTGTCAGGGTAACCAAAGCAGTATGAGTCTTAATTATTATGACTATCAGGCTTATAATAACCAGGGTGTACTGGAAAAAGGACAGCTCAGCGCTGAAAGTGAGCAGGAGGTTGTTAATGTCCTTAAAGGTAAAAAACTGCTGCCCATTAAAATTGTCTTATCTGTCCGTCAGTCTGGACAAAAGACTCAGAGAAAGGGCATATCAAACTCTGAGCTGATTGATTTCACCCAGGGGCTGACAACTCTGATGGATGCCCGGATGCCTATTGACAGGGCATTGCTGCTGCTGGAGGGGATCTCGGAATCTGCTTCAACCAGGCAGCTCATCGAAGCCATTCGCCGCGATGTAAAAGAAGGTAAAACACTGGCTCAGGCAATGGATGCCAGAAAAAATGTATTTTCAACCATGTATGTCAGTATTATCAGAGCGGGGGAGGAAGCCGGGATCCTCAATCAGCTGTTGCCGTCGCTGGAACGTTTTATGGTTGATGCTGAAGAAACCCGACGTCACATTATTGGAGCAATGGTTTATCCGGCAGTGCTATTTGTTGTGGGCATTGTGTCAGTGATCATTATGCTGACTTTTGTGGTACCCCAGTTTGCGACATTGTTTGAAGACGCGGGGACTCGCATTCCGCCTTCAGCCGCTTTTTTACTGGCATTGAGTGAATGGATGCAGTCCTGGGGATGGACCTTGCTCCTGATACCTTTTGGCCTTTATTTCTTCTGGAAAAGATGGGGTAACAGCAAAGAAAAGAAACAGCATCGTGATAGTTTTTTGTTAAAACTACCCATTTTGGGTAAATTACTGCTGTATAAAGATACGGCAAACTTTGCCCGGACTCTGGGTTCATTGCTGTCGGCAGGAATTCCTTTGCTGCGTGCGCTGCAGATAACACGCGGGGTGGTTCAAAACACCCGGCTGGTTGATGAGTTAACTAAAGTGGAAGTGGACGTTCAGTCAGGTGTTGCTTTGGGACAGGCGCTGGATAACAGAAAGACATTTCCTGTACTATTATATAAACTAATTAGTGTGGGTGAAGAATCAGGCCGAACAGCCAGTATTCTGAATCAGTTAGCAGAGACTTTTGACGGCTATGTGAAGAACCTGATTGAAAAATTAGTTGTGTTACTGGAACCCTTGTTAATCCTGTTTCTGGGGATTATGGTTGGCGGAATTGTGATTACTATGTTATTGGCTGTATTCAGTATCAATGATGTGGGAATGTAGAAGGAAAAAAAGAGTGATTGACACGGTAAAGAATAATAATATTAATCGTTCAGCGAGACAAACTGACATTCGAACTATCAGGTATTCAGCTCGCTATAAAAAATATACTGTATTGCTGGCTGCGCTTTTTTTAGCGGCCTGTCAAACGGTTTCTGAGCAGGGCGATTCCGTTCAGACAGGCAATGATAAGCTGGCTGACTCAATAGCAAAGGAATCAGCTCAACAGCCGATAGAGCAGAGCACAAGCTCTCAGACGCAGCAGCCGGTTCAGTCTGCTAAAAAGTCTTCATCTGATTACAGTCAGTCCCGGCCGCCGATGTCTACAGCCACAAAAAAACGTCTCAAAGCCCAGGCTCAGAAATTGAACAGTAACGGTTCTATGCCGCAAATAAAATATCAGCAGGCTGCAGAGCCTGATTTGCAGCTGGCTGCAAATGCCGGACAAGCCGATAAAAAATTAACACCGCTGCAGCTGGATTATGAACAGGTAGAGATTCGCCAGATCCTTGAAGAATTTGCTGATTCCCTGGATATCGCTATTATTATTGACCCGAGTATTACCGGCACTGTCACCATGCGTACCGCGCCTAACTCAACGCTGACCCAGGAAGATCTCTGGCCATTACTGCAAATCATGCTCAGTGAGGCCGGTGTGGTTCTGGAAAAACGTAATGGCGTTTTTTACGCTAAACGGGCACAACAGTTTTTACCCTCGACTATTGGTACTGCTTCCATTCTGGGTACCACAGACGCTTCTCTGGTGATGCAGGTAACACCCTTAACTCATATTTCCATTGATGCGGCATTAACGGTCCTAAAGCCAATTACCAGTGCCAAGGGTCGAATGGTGCCGGTGCCTAATTTAAATACTTTATTGATAGTTGACAATCCTGAACAACTCAAGCGTATTAATGGTTTATTGTCCCTGATTGATGCTGATCCGTTTAAACATCGTGGTATTCGTTTGTATAAAATAAGAGAAGCGGAAGCTTTAAAAGTTGCACAGGAGCTGAATGATGTTCTCAAATTGATTGAAGGTGAAACACCGGCTTATCAGGTGATGGGACTGGAACGGATTAATGCCTTGCTGGTGGTGGCACCACCCGGACGTGGTTTTAATGAAGTCAGTCGCTGGGTGGATATCCTGGATGCGGGTGCTGATGAGGCCCTGGAAGAGCAAATTTTTGTTTATAAATGTAAAAGTTTGAAAGCGACCTCACTGGCGGCGACGCTGAATGCTATTTTTGAACAGGATGATAGCAACGAGGAGAAAGTAAAAAAGCCAGAGCCGGATAATCCTAATGAGTTTAGAACTGTCAGTAGAGAGTCATTATCTGTTGCGGAGAGAACCCGGCCTGCTGCTGCTGATGCTGAAAAAAAGAGGCCAAAGAGCAGCACATCAGATACGGCGGGTTCTGCCAATATCAAAGTGGTCATTGTCGCCGATGAAGACAGCAATGCTTTGCTGGTTCGTACTACAGCTAAAGATTACAAACATCTGCTGAAAACCATCCGCACACTGGATGTGATTCCTCTGGAAGTGCTTGTCAATGTGGTTATTGCCCAGGTTACCCTGTCCGACTCACAGTCTTTTGGTATTGACTGGGCTTATTTCGGCAGCTCAGGCACACTTATTCAAACTAATTTTGGTCAGGCAACAAACTCAATAGGTGGTGATCCTCTGGGACTGATTGTTAATCGGATCACCAGTAACTGGCGGGTCACATTAAATGCCCTGGCCAAAGAAAGTGATGTCAATATTCTTTCCAGACCCTCGTTATTAATTACCAATAATCAGGAGGGTGTCATTAATGTAGGTAAGGAAGTACCGGTTGAAACATCTAATACGACTAATACCAATTCTGATGAATTCAATGTTACCCAGCAAATTGCCTATCGAAAAACTGGTATTGAACTGACGGTCACGCCGCAGATAAATGAAGATGGTATTGTGAGTATGGCAATTAAACAGGGACTGTCAGCCATTGAGGGGCAAACAGAAAGTGGTGATGCCGGCCTGAACCCAACTTTTACCAATCAGGAAATTAGTACCTCGGTGGTGGTCAAAGATGGCGAAACAATTATTTTAGGTGGTTTGATAGAAACGGTCGAAGTGGATGGTGAATCAGGTGTGCCGGTGTTGAAAGATGTACCTATTATGGGTAATTTATTTAAAACACAGGGAACTCAGATCGAGCGTCGGGAACTTATATTGATCATTTCGACTCAAATAGTGAATGCAGAAGGTAATTATGATGATTTTAATCATACCTTTAAGAATCGTTATTTTGCGGCAGCCAAATATCTTGATGAACAATTAGAAGACGATAAACTTAAAGAATGGAAAAAATAATGATAAACAGACAAAATGCTTTTACTTTGATTGAATTACTTATCGTTATGGCTATTCTGGCTTTGCTGGCCGGACTGGTGGGGCCGACATTATGGAATAAGTTAAGTGGTGCTAAACGGGATGTGACAGCAACACAAATAAAAAATATAGAGTCATCACTGGATTCCTACCGCCTGGATATGGGCAAGTTTCCTAAAGAACTGAGTGAGCTGATAGTCGATTCAACAGGTAAGTCAGCCTGGGATGGTCCTTATATGAAAAAAATCCCCAAAGATCCCTGGGAAAGTGATTATCAATATGTTTCGCCCGGTCAGCATAACAAAGATTATGACCTGTATTCTATGGCCGCCGATAACCAGGAAGGTGGTGAGGAAGATAACAAAGATATCACCAATTGGGAATAATGCTGAAGCATGCAAATGGCTTTACTCTGATGGAGCTGATGATTGTTATGGCTATCATCGCTATTGCCAGCGCGGTGATTATTCCCCGTATCGGCAGCAATGACGGCAAATTATATCGTGCCCAGTTACGCACGCTGACAACGGCTATGAATTATAATCGTCGCAGTGCAGTGGTTTTGAATCGACCTTTTGAGATGACTCTGTTTCCTTTTGCCGAAAATAATTTAAATCATAATAGTGCCAAAAATAGTGCCAAAAAACTGAAAAAGGGGGACTGGATCAGTCAGGGTGCAGATATTCAGTGGCAGGCAGGTACAAAAAAACGCCTCAATAAAGTGTTCAGCATTAAATATTTTCCTCAGGGCGGTGCCACCGGAGGAACTATCAGACTACAGCATGGGCGTTATATTGCCCGGCTGATCATTGACGGTATCACTGGTAAAGTAACCATAGAAGAAACAAGCGATGATCCAGACAGCTAGGACAGGTAAACAACAGGGTTTCACATTACTTGAAGTTTTGATTGCTATTACTCTGACTGCGCTGGTACTGGGTAATCTGTTTGCTTTACAAAGCCAGAGTAAGCGCCTGAGTTTCAAAGCACAAATGAATCTGCAAAAAAATATTAATCAACGAGCCTATTTTAATGCGGCCTGGCTAAGCAGCCGTCAGCTGGATTCCTATATGGATGAATTGTCTCAGGATTCAGACTATTCTGTTGACAATACTTCAGCACTGAAAAAGCCCGAGACCCAGAGTCAGCCTTTAAATTTTTCTCTTGAATCCTTTACTATAGTGAATCAAAAAAATGAAGTGATTCTCACTAGTGTCCGGTTTAAAGAAAGCAAGGTATCCCGGTAGCAGCTGCAGGCAGATATTGATTATGGGCAAAAATCATCATTCTTCATCGTTTATACCACAGGCAAAAGGTTTTACTTTGCTGGAGCTGCTGATTGCTATCAGCCTCAGTGCTGTACTGATGACTGTTCTGGTTGCTGGTCTAAGACAAATCTCCCGTGATTTTGAAAAACAGGGGGAAGGGCTGGATCAAAAAATTGATGAGTCACTCATATTACTGCAGTTGGAGAAAGCCATCCTCGGTACCTTCGCCTATCGCTCCAAAGAACACAGTCTGGCCAGAGAAGAATTATTTTTTGAAGGCACTAAGACAGAACTGAACTGGATTTCTACTGTTTCGCCCGGTCGTGACAGCGGCCTGACCTTCTGGCATCTGGATGCTGGTGAAGGCAGGGGATTTAAATTAAAGGCACTGCCGGCATATCCGGGCAATCTGCAAAACCAGCTGGAAAAAAACCAAACTGAAAATCAGCAGCCGCTGGTTTATTTTAAAGACTATAAGGTTTCATTGCACTATCTGGCTGCCAGCATAAACCAGAAAAAACAGTGGTACAGCAGCTGGTCGGGAAAAGACAAAAATGAGTTCCCACTAGGTGTGAGAATCCAATTCAAAGCGCTGGAGAATAGTTCTGAGAGTGATATGGACTTTTCAGTTTTCAGCTTTATTCGTAGCCTTGCCAATGCTAAATAAGCGCATAAATAAAAAAATGCAGGGTGCCATTCTTATTATGGTGCTATGGATGATTATGCTGGGTCTGATTCTGGTGACGGCCATTGCCACCAATATTCGTCTGTCTGCGATGACCGTTATCCATCATCAGGAAGCACTGCAGGACTGGAGTGCGATACTGGACGCAGTGAATAAGGCGCATATGGAACTGGTTCTTGATAAAATGCCGAAAATCAATGTTGACAGGACCAGCTTATATAATAGAGCAGATGAAGAAAATCGTTTTGACGGCCGACCGCTTGCTTTAAGTTATAAAGCGCCAGCAGGTATTAAGGTACGTATCTATAACCAGTCGGGAAAAATCAATATCGCCCGACTGGATCAAGCTAAACTGACCCAACTGCTTGAACAGCAGCTGGGTACAGGCAATAAACAAATACCTGAACTGGTGGATGCCTGGTTTGACTGGACAGATGTCGATAGACTGAAACGCCTCAATGGTGCCGAAGATGCCTATTATAAAAAACAACATCTGGCTTATGAACCCCGCAATGGAGCGTTTGTCTCGGTGGATGAAATCCGCTGGATCAAAGGTTTTAACGAGGTGTTTGCTGACATTGATATCAGCTCAGTCTTTACCCTCTGGGGCAATATGAATGCTGCGGTGAACCCTGATATGGCCAGCCGGGAAACGCTTCTCATGCTTCCAGGCATGGATGAGAAGCTGGCTGATAAGCTCATCAAGGCGCGTAAAACCAATCCATTTGAAAGCATGGCTGATGTCAACGTTCACCTTTCACCTGTTGCTGCGAGTAAATTAACAGGCTGGTTAACCTTTAAAAAATCCAGTTATTATGCCATTGTGGTTTACCCGGAAAGCATTGAAGAAAAAGATAAAAAACTCCAGACAATTTATGCTTACAAAGAAGAAATCAGAGTAGCTAATGCCTCACAAAAACCACTGATTTTACGCGTGACCCCCTATGCAAAAGTGATCATAGAGCATTAAACCTGGAAAAATAGTTAACCTGTTACAAATGCCCAGCAAAAGCAGGCTCATGAGAGATGCATAGAATCTTCATGACTTGCCAAAATATTTTGACTTCTTTCAGAGTGTAGGTTGGCGCTGAGCTCGCGAAGCCCAACAATAATCAGCTAATCAGACTCATCTGTTGGGCTTCGCAAGCTCAGCGCCAACCTACGCTTAATAGTCAAATCGTCAAAATCAATGTGCTTAATGCCTATCAAAGTAATAGGGAATACGTAGAGAGTAGAGACGTTGCATGCAACGTCTCTACTGAATCTTCATGACTTGCCAAAATATTTTGACTTCTTTCAGAGTGTAGGTTGGCGCT
>DAOVUK010000451.1 GCA_030632625.1 Gammaproteobacteria bacterium | reverse complement strand
TTATCGGCTGATAGTCGTATTGAATCACAAACTCGCACTTTTTCGAGCAGTGGCTGGGATATTGACTTTAATACAGTTAAGGCGACTTTGTATTTACCGGCTGGCTGGAAGTTATTTGCACTCAGCGGTGCGGATGCCCGCGGCACCTGGTTAAAAAAATGGACGCTGCTGGATTTGTTTTTAGTGTTGATAACGGCTATTGCTGTATTTAAATTATGGGGGCTGCGCTGGGGAATAGCGGCTTTGTCTGCCTTAATCTTAACCTGGCATCAGCCTGATGCCCCTCAGCTTATCTGGATTAATCTGATTATTGCCGCAGCTTTGTTGCGTGCTTTGCCTGCAGGCGGCGCAATCTATAAATTGATCAAAAATTATTATTTTGCGGTTGCTGTCATTTTAGCACTTCTTATTCTGCCATTTATAGTCAGTCAGGCTCGAATTGCTCTGTATCCGCAACTGGAATTTCGCAATGCAGGAATTCAGTATTCTGCAGATTCTAATGAGTTTGAGCGGATGAATGCAGCGCCTGATGCGGTGCTGCAGTCAGCGGCTCCTGTTTCAAAGTTAAGACAGGCAGGCAGTGTCTCTTCCTATCTTAAAGACAAGAGCTACAGCTACAGAACAGAAAAATCAATTGCAAAGATCCAGATGGATAGTATTGATCCCAATGCCATGATACAAACAGGTCCCGGTTTGCCTTCATGGACTCTCAATCAATATGCTGTTCACTGGGACGGGCCAGTCGGAAGTGAGCAGCAAATATCACTGCTGCTTATTTCACCTGCTGTTAATTCGCTGTTAAATGTTTTACGTATTCTTTTTGTTTTGCTGCTGGCCTGGCGATTGATAGATATTTCACACTTGCAAAGAAAAGAAGCGGCTGGCAGTCAGGTAAAAAAGACCTCCGGCTCTGACTTAAAACAAGCTCCCGGCAATGTTTTATCGTCATTGACACTTTTTTTAGTGACAGGTTTACTCTTTTTAGCGCCGCAAATTTCACAGGCATCATTTCCCACAAAAGATTTATTAGATGAATTACGCAATGAGCTGAGTAAACCGGCTGAATGTCTGCCTCATTGTGCTGATATTGAATCGCTGAGTATTGATCTGTCTGCTCAGAAAATGACCCTTAAACTGCTGGTTCATACTCAGGAGGATGTCTCAATACCATTGCCTGTGCCGCTAAAACAATGGCAGCCGGATAATATTCTGATTGATGGTGAATACGCTTCAGGTTTATTTCGGCAAAATAATCCGGTGCTCTGGTTGTTTCTTGCCAGAGGCAGTCATTCAGTTGAAATTAGTGGTCGGGTTGAACATCTGCAGCAGTTACAAATCAGTTTTCCATTAAAGCCTCATCATATTCGTCTGGCGGTTGAAGACTGGTCTGCTGAGGGCATGGATCAGGATATTAGTAAAATTTCAGCCCTGAGTTTTGTTAAATTAAACAAAGATCAAAAAGCCCTGGCCAAAATAGAACAAAGTGATATACCCGCATATGCGGAGCTGACCAGAACGCTTAATCTTGGTCAGTCATGGCATATTACGACTCAAATCAGAGGTGTCTGGGGGAGTTCCTATCCCATCATTCTAAAAATTCCATTAATGGCAGGAGAATCAGTACTGAGTGATAATGTAAAAATTGAACAGGATTATGCCATTATTACTCTGCAGCGAAAAAATGCCACTGTTCAGTGGCACTCAAAGCTGGCAATTTCTCAGCAGATCAAGCTTAAGGCCATGGACTCTGAACAGATTATTGAACATTGGCTATTAAATACCAGTCCAATCTGGCATATCGAACACAGTGGTATTCCGGTTATCTATCACCAGCGTCAGGGTGAGCGGTGGCAGCCGGTATGGCAGCCCTGGCCGAAAGAAGAAGTCATTATCAATGTGACCAGACCTGCCGGAGTAAAAGGTAAAACGATTACCATTGACAGCAGTGAGCTGACAATAACACCCGGAGAGCAAAATACGGCGGCAGAACTGAAGTTTAATCTACGCAGCAGTCTGGGCGGGCAGCATAGTATTCACTTGCCTGATAATGCCCTATTACAAAGCGTGAGTATTAACAATAAAAATATGCCGATCCGCAATACCAGAGAAGGTTTGTCTTTACCTGTATTGCCCGGAAGTCAAAAAATAAAAGTGGCCTGGCATGAACCCAGGGGTATTTCCGGTATGTTCCATACTTCTGAGCTGAATTTAGGCTCAGACAGCGTGAATAATAAAATAAGTTTAATTCCCGGTTCTAAACGCTGGATCTTGTTGACCAGTGGACCTGCAATGGGGCCGGCAGTCTTATTTTGGGGAGTATTTGTTATTATCTTAATTTTATCTTATGGATTAGGCCGTATAAAGGGAACGCCTTTAAGCACCTTACAATGGCTGTTGCTATGGGTGGGTCTGAGTGCTTCTGAGCCATTATCTGCAATAGTGATTGTGGTCTGCATCTTTGCTCTGAAAGTTCGCGGCAGCATAGAAGTCAAAGCCATGAAGGCAATTAGCTTCAACGCTTTGCAGATACTATTGGTTGTTCTGGTTATGCTGTCGATAACGGCCTTAATCGTTTCAATAGAGCAGGGCCTTCTGGGCTCACCGCGCATGCAGATAAGCGGTAATGGTTCCAGTGCCTATCAACTGAACTGGTTCAGTGACCGAATTGCACCAGTGCTGCCTGAAGCCGGTATGATTTCTGTGCCTGTTTATATCTATCGTCTGATAATGCTTGCCTGGTCTATCTGGTTAGCTTTTGCTGTTATTAAGTGGGCACAATGGGGATGGGCTGCCTTTTCCCACGAGGAATACTGGCAGTCTCTGCCCAAAAGAACAAAATTTAAGAAAAAACCAAGAGTCCGTGAAGCAAAAGTGAAAGACAAGCTGTTTATTGATGAGGATGATATTTCCGTTTAACTGTCGTTATAAACTGGAAGTAAGCGGCTAAAAAAAATATAATATCAGGTCTTTAAAAACTCAATAGTTAAAAGTCACCGAAATTCTATGAAAATTGCAGTAAGTGAACTCCTTGTCCGGTTTATGGAACGTCTGGGTATTGACCATATTTTTGGTATGCCGGGTGCGCATATCCTGCCGGTTT
>DAOVUK010000392.1 GCA_030632625.1 Gammaproteobacteria bacterium | reverse complement strand
TTAATACCTAAAGAATCAAGTTCTTTTTTAGTAAAAGACACCTGCATACCTGAATCGACTAAATCCTGGACTGTTTCTCCAATAGCATTTTTAATTGAATCTCTCATTCGTTTACCTCCAAGTCAAACAGGATCTTTTGTTGCTAAAGCAACAGAATTCAATATTATGTGTACTGCTTGATAATTGCTGAGCATGTTGCTGTCTGACTTATTTTTACTGATAGCAGTAATTCAAATTAATCAACAGATATATACATTTCACTTTTATAGCCAACAATGTGTTATCATTTGATTACACAGAGCTGGAGTTAAAAATGCAATATTTTGGAATAAGAGATCTAAGAGAAAAAATTGGTGACTATGCTCATGAGGCTGATGCTGGTGTTATCAGTGTTATTTCTCGCAATGGTACACCATTAACTGTCAACATCCCTTTTAATGAGCAGCTTATTGAATTAGGTGCTCATAAGGCGCTGGCAATAAAAATGTATGAAGAAGAAATTCTTACTTTAAATAAAGCCGCTCGTTATGCAGGTGTGAAAACCGATGAATTCATCAAGATGTTAGGTTGCGCAGGTTTGAGTGTTTTAGGGGATGCCGATCAATTGAAGAATGAGTTAAAACAGCTTTGACCACAAAGAATTCCATAAATCTGGTTGTTGCTGACACCAGTCCTTTAATCGCAATTGCTATAATGGAACTCTTTCCAGTCTTAAATGAATTATTTGAGCAAGTCATTGTACCACGAGCAGTTGTTCAGGAATGCTTGCATGATTTATCTAAAGCCCAATCCAAAGTAATTCAGCAGGCACTTAAGCATAAATGGATTAAAGAAAAAAAGGTCAAGGATACTGAACATTGCCGCTTATTAGGCCAAATTTTAGATCCTGGTGAGGCTGAAGCTATTACATTAGCCAAAGAATTAAATGCGACTGCTTTAATTGATGAAAAAGCGGGTAGAAAAGTAGCTAATCGAGAAGGTCTGGTTTGTATTGGCAGCCTTTATGTTCTCATTAAAGCAAAACAAACTGGATTGATTCAAGCGGTTGCGCCACTCCTAAATCGTCTGATTGAACATGGATACTATCTTGATCAAAAACTCATCGATACTGTTCTCGATGCTAGTAATGAATAACTTTTAAATAGAGGATACTATACCTGTGATGCACATTCACTGGAACGACGGCTTATTTTCAAATAGCAGTGAATAAATTCTGTAATTTCCTGAATATTATTCAAATCCAGCACGGGCAAATGAGCAGGCTGAGTTGCAAGCTCACCGTCAGTAGCGATAGCAATGATACTATTATCATTAGGGAAAATTAACGGTGCTTTAATTTCAGCACGGTGCAATTCTATTTTTGGAAAATGACTGTGTTTAAAACCTTCGACCAGTACAAGATCAAGTGTTTCTAAATCCAGTTCGTTTAACATATCCTGCAGATTAATGTTATCTTTTTGAGGATTTATATCTTTTATTTTTGCGCCATCAATTTCGGTTCCATCCAGATCCTAGCAGTATATACCACCCGATTGTCTGGCCGTCCAGTACATCTTGCCACCGGCCACGTCGAGTTCGATCCCGTCGGGTTCGATCACTTCCTTTCCCTGAACCAGTGTGATCTCATTCGAGCCATCTACATTGATAACTTTGACGGCACCCACACCGGAGAGACTCCCGGAGATGTAGTAGATCTTCCCTCCGGCTGCGTCCACAGCAATTACAACGGGGCTTATTCTCGGACAAGCTCCTAGTCAATAGAATGAAAGAAAATAAACTTCCAATGATAAAAGTACGCCATATTTTTGTCACACAAAAAAAAGCTTCAAGAGTGAGAAAAAAATAAATCCCGTATCACATTGATTTTAAATATAATTATTTTATTTCGCAATAACCAGGAAATTGCAATATATTCTTCGGGATGAACTGGCATACATTTGAGGTTATTTTTAAAGATTTCTGATTGTGAACTGATGAACCATGTAAAGACTGGAAAACACGTCACGATTACGTCACGTTTACAGCTGATGTCAATATAGGCAATAGATCATCGCCGGTCAGTGCTTTATCATGGTCAAAAGAGCCGTCTGCTTTCTTTGGTGCGGCCCAGCTCGACCAGTGATGCTGCTCGTTGATGATAAACTCATAACTCTTGCCGCGAAGCTCAGCTTCCATGGCACGCTATTGCTCCAGATTGTCCAAGTATTTAAGGAATAGCATCCATGACGTTTGCTCGGTGTAATCCAGCTCTGTCGTGCAGCCAGCTTCTTTCCAGAGAACATCATCTATATTTTTGAAGGTTTGTTCGAACATATTTCTCACTCTTTGATTAACGGCTTTTGTATTATTCTTGCCCGCTTGTTCACAGCGGCAAGAATCGGCTCAGACGTTGATTTCGGCATACCCGCATCAGCAGCCAAAGCTGCCACTTCTTCTGTAGCATTATACACCTGCGCAGCCAAGTCCGAGAAGATGTTATCCATCTCCTGCTCACGCAGCCCGGCTTTTTGTCCCGTCTGATAAAAATGCCGGAGCTGAATTTGTTTCAGGCGATAATAACCTTTATTTCCTATAGGCATCGCCAGCTTGATCTTGTGAACCGAGAGTTCCGGATAGGGAGCGGCAGACAATACATCATAAAGAGGGGTAAGTTTGTAACCACCCGGCGTGAGGAATATGGAGAAGTTCTTGGCATGGCCGTCGATGGCGGCCAATAGCCAGAATACAATCTGTGCCTTCATAAAGGCCAGACGATCTTCATGAGGAGCGACAGCGCCATTAAGAAACTCCATAATATTGATGATACCGGGACCACCATCACTTTGATATTTTCGCATAGGCGGAACACCCAGCGCCTGACACATATCTTCCTGCGGCAGCCGATATAACACGCCATCCCGCCAAACCCGATCAAAACGCTCAACGACAATCACGGGTTTGTTATCGAATATAAGCACTTCTGCATTTGCAGTCTCTAACCCCAGTGCCCGGCATAATGTAAGACAGAGCCATTCATTCCATGGCGTATCAAAAAAGTCGGCACCGAGTGGCCCTTCCTTCATAACTGGTCACGTTATCCCCTGCCCAAACACGATCGGACAGAGGCATGGACAGAGAAATGGGAAATTCTCGTTCAGACGACAACCACTCAGGATCATAGCGAAAAAATTCTGATCCGCTTGCTTCATGGGAATAGCTGCTGACTCTGCTTGAGCCGACATAAACATCAAGCACACGTGTTTTGCGTTTACGCCCCACTATTAATACTTCACCGGATCAAACGCGGCTTTGCAGCGCGGTATAATAGACAAATCCATATCCAGCGCGGCCAAAACCTTAATGACTGTATCCAGCTTCGCACTCGTCGTACCATTCTCTAGATCTGAAATCAAAGCCTGTCTCACTGATGCTTTGCGTGCAAGGTCAACCTGCCGTAAATTCTGCTTCAGACGCGCCCGGCGAACGGCTTCCCCGAATTCTTTATTGTTACGTATGGTCAAAGACATGATTTATTCCAACTTATACGTTATACCGCATACAGAGACTTTATACGACAAACCGTATAAAGTCAATATATACGATTAAGCGTATAAAATAAATTCAAAGCCTGATCCAGATGGTCAATTTTGACATCCTCCCCCAGCTAAAGCAAGGGGATTCCTGCAAGTAAAAAGCAGGTGAAAAACTCTCACGAGTTTTCAGGTTTCTGTTTCACAGTACATTGCCCAAGGAGGCATGAGCTTGGTTTTCGCACATACAAGTTCC
>DAOVUK010000382.1 GCA_030632625.1 Gammaproteobacteria bacterium | reverse complement strand
GATATTTCCAGCAATTTAAATTACCCGAATTACTGATTAAATTTCTTCTGTCTTATATCCAGTGGGTTATAAGCCATCGTTTTAATGAAATAGCCGCTGTTAACTCGATAAAAAAAATACGGGTTCCAACACTTGTGGTTCATGGAACTCATGATAATACGGTACCGATAGAAGATGCTCATTTAATTCAAAGCAATAATCCAAATGGTTATTTACTCATCGTCGATGGTGCTGACCATGAATCCGTGGATAAGCTGGAAACACATGGAGAGCTATTAATTGATTTCCTGAAAAAAGAAGGACTGGCTCCACAAACGGCTTAACGTATTAAATTTCAATCACTGCAAAATAATCAGGATTTACTCAATGAGACATGACCGGGAGCATAAAAGCGTTGCCGCTTATTTATGCGGCTATATCAGTCATATGCCGGCACGCCTGGATTTACTTCAGAGTGTCACCGGACTGATTCTTGCTCTGTTTATAGCCGCTCATCTTCTGTTTGAAGCCAGCATACTTATCAGTAAGGATGCTATGTATAGCGTAACGAAGATGTTTGAGGGTTACTATTTTTTTGGCGAAGTCTATCCGGGAATCATTTCTTTTCTTGCCGCAGCAATCTTTGTTATTTTTATTCTGCATGCCATGACTGCCATGCGTAAATTTCCCTCCAGTTATCGACAATATCGACTCTTCATAAGTCATATGCATAACATTCAGCATAATGACACGACCTTATGGTTTTATCAGGCAGTGACCGGTTTTATGATGTTTTTTCTGGGTTCAGTGCATTTGTATATGATGATGACTATGCCGTCACAAATTGGACCCTATGCCTCGGCTGATCGTATTTACAGTGACTGGATGTGGCCGCTGTATTTGTTACTGCTGATCAGTGTCATATTACACGCGGCCATCGGACTCTATCGACTGGCTTTGAAATGGGGCTTCTTTGAAGGAAAAGCTCAGGCTAAAAAAATAAAACAACGACGCAAATTAATGAAAAAACTGATGCTCATCAGCATCTTTGTCTATATGAGCATCAGTCTGATGTCATTGGGCACCTATATGATGATTGGCTATGAACATGCAGATCATGCCGGTGAGCGTTATCAGCCGGCACAGCTTGAGATCCTCCCGGAACAAAAACAACAGCAGGAGCAAGTACCTCAGCCTGATAAAGGAATGCAGCAATGAAAATCACCTATACCGATGTTCTGGTAATCGGCGGAGGACTTGCCGGCCTGCGCACAGCAACCGGAGTCAAAGCACGAGGTTATGATGTAATTGTTCTTAGCCTGGTGCCGCCCAAGCGTTCCCATTCTGCTGCGGCACAGGGCGGTATGCAGGCCAGTCTGGCCAACTCGGTAATGAGTCAGGGTGATAATGAAGACATCCATTTTGAAGATACCATAAAAGGCAGTGACTGGGGTGCTGATCAGAAAGTGGTACGCATGTTTGTTAATACCGCACCCAAAGCGATTCGTGAGCTCACAGCCTGGGGTGTGCCCTGGAGCCGGGTAAAACGGGGTGATCGCCAGGCCATTATTAATGCTGAAAAGGTGACCATTACAGAACAGGATGAGGCCCATGGCCTGATCACTGCCCGGGACTTTGGCGGCACCAAAAAGTGGCGTACCTGTTATACCTCAGACGGCACCGGGCATAGTATGCTTTACGCCATGGATAACAAAGCCCATAAGCAGAAAATTGAAGTGCGTGAGCGTATGGAAGCCATTGCTCTGATCCATGAAAACCATCGCTGCTATGGTGCCGTGGTGAGAAATCTAATGACCGGCGAACTGGTTGCCTACATTGCTAAAGCAACCACCATAGCAACAGGCGGATATGGTCGAATCTATAGTGTTTCAACCAATGCAGTGATCTGTGAGGGTATGGGTCAGGCGATTGCCCTTGAAACGGGCGTTGCCACACTGGGCAATATGGAAGCAATCCAGTTTCATCCAACAGCCATCGTACCGGTTGGCATTTTAACTACAGAAGGTTGTCGCGGCGATGGCGGTGTATTAAGAGACGTTGATGGTTATCGCTTTATGCCGGATTATGAACCGGAGAAAAAAGAACTGGCATCGCGTGATGTGGTTTCCAGACGTATGATCGAACATATGCGTAAAGGCAAAGGTGTACCCTCACGCTACGGCGATCATCTATGGCTTGATATTACGCTTCTGGGTCGTGAACATATTGAAAAAAATCTACGTGAGGTAAAAGAAATTTGTGAGAACTTTCTGGGCATTGATCCGGCAGAAGAGTGGATCCCGGTGCGTCCCACCCAGCATTATTCAATGGGTGGTATCCGCACGAAACATACCGGAGAATCGCAAACCCTTAAAGGTTTATATGCCTGTGGTGAAGCAGCATGCTGGGATATGCATGGCTTTAATCGACTGGGCGGCAACTCAGTCAGTGAAACCGTGGTTGCCGGTATGCTGGTGGCAGAATATATTGCCGACTTTTGTGATAAAGAAGAAAGTTCTGTGGCTGTCAGCAGCAGCACAGTCGAGTCTTTTATGCGACGGGAACAAGAAAAACTTGAGTTTTTATTAACTAATGAAGATGGCGAAGATGCCTATGAGCTGCGACAGGCAATGGAGCAGTTAATGATGGATAAGGTGGGTATTTTTCGCAACGGCACCGATCTTGAAAATGCACTTGCAGAACTAAAAAAACTGCATTCCCGCAGTCAGAATATTGCCACAAAACAATCAAAATCCATGGCAGCCAACCCTGCTCTGGTCAATGCTTATCGCACCCAGCGTATGATCAAAATTGCTTTGACAGCAACTTATGGTGCTCTGCTGCGAACAGAAAGTCGCGGCGCACATTCAAGAGAGGATTATCCTGAGCGTAATGATAAAGACTGGCTCAAACGTACCATTATGAGCTGGCCTGATCCCCTTAAGAATATGCCTGAAGTCAATTATGAAGCAATCAATATCAAAGAAATGGAGCTGCCGCCAGGATTCAGAGGTTATGGCAAAGATATGACTATCAAGCATCCGGATAGTGTCATGCGCCAGCAGCAGGTTACTCAGATTCAGGCAAAAAGTACTGAACTAGAACTCGATCGATTTAGCGCACAAACAGCACTTATGTCCTATAAAGAGCTGCTGCCTGAGAAATATCGCGGCAAAAACGAACGCTTAAGTGAGCGCTTTGATGAAGAACAGATTAAACAGCCTCTTAATAAAGGGACAGGTAATGAATAATAATAATACGCCGCGTCTGCTGAAGATCAGTATTTTACGCTTTGATCCCCATATCAAAGGCGATAAGCCTCGTATGGAGACTTATGAACTCGAAGAAGCGCCCGGCATGACACTTTTTATTGCCTTAAATGATATCCGCCAACATTATGATGCCTCATTGAAATTTGATTTTGTCTGTCGCGCCGGTATTTGCGGCAGCTGTGCAATGATCATCAATGGCAAGCCGGATCTGGCCTGTCGCACCCTGACCTCAAAAATGGCTGCGGAGATCACTCTGGCACCCTTGCCGGTATTTGAGTTGATTGGTGATTTATCAGTCTTTACCGGCAACTGGATGCGCGGCCTGAATAAACGTCTTGAAGCATGGATACATGAACAGGAAGAAGTTGATTTCAATCGACTTGAAGAGCGCATGGAACCGGAACTGGCTGAGGAAATCTATGAACTGGATCGCTGTATTGAATGCGGCTGCTGTGTTGCCGGATGCGGCACCATCCAGATGCGTGAAGAATTTGTCGGTGCTGTTGGTTTGAATAAAATAGCACGTTATCAACTCGATCCCAGGGATAAGCGCAGTGACCGGGATTATTATGAATTGATCGGCGATGAGGATGGTATTTTCGGCTGTATGACCTTACTCGGCTGTGAGGATGTCTGCCCTAAAGAT
>DAOVUK010000082.1 GCA_030632625.1 Gammaproteobacteria bacterium | reverse complement strand
CGGTTGCCGGACCAATAGTACAGACAATTTTAGTTTTATTTTCAGGGTATCTCATGGGGCTTTATTATCGACCTCAGTAATTGTATCTTGCTATAAGTTGAATCAGGAAAGACAATTTAATCACCTTTGATTAAAGAGATCAAAAGAAGTTGTTCATAAAAGTATTCAATCAAAGTATTTTCTAATATAAACAAGATATCTGTTTGATATAATTAAATAATATATAAAAATCTCGAATCAATATAAACATTATCCTCCTCTAATTTCTTTCTTTCATTTAAAAAATATCTAAAATCTGGTAAATTACCCGCTCTTATAATTCCATCATCCGTGGATAGCTATGCACAAGCAGTACAGTAGCCAGTAACGATGCCCAATTACGATGTGAAGGTACTTTATAATATGGATTTAACAAAATCATTAGGCGTATACACCAGTAGTAACAAACACGAAGCTGCCGATGAAAAAAAACGTTTACAGCTTTATATTAACCTGAAGCTGCATTCTTCCGGCCTCCCGGCCTGCAAAGCACATGATTGCGATAATGATTTTTTCTCCATTGCTGATGACCTGCTGCAAAGCTATCGTGAAAAATCACGTTTATTATCACAATATCTCTGTCCGGCTGACCAGCGTATTCAGGATTTTCTGGATGATTACCTGCGGGATAGCGGCAGTGAAAATCAACCTTCATTACCCACCAACACCTTAGTATTAGACCGTCATGGTGTCGCTCGTGAACTATCCCTGCCTGCCGACGGGGATTATTTTGAATCTGAATTTGTTAAAAGTTACCGTGTCAGCCAGGGCGTTGTACACAATACTTCTCGTGATCGCCGGACTACAGCAGGCTCTTTCCATATTTCAGAAGGCGGTTTACCCATCCCCGGTGAGAAAAAGGCCGTGCCTAAAATTGCCTATGCAAACTTACTGCATGAAGCCCTTAACCCACCCGAAGCATTAATGACCCTGCCTTTTACCTCCGCACAAAAAGAGCAGGCGCATAGTTTTTCTTCACTATTACTGCGTCCGGTTGTCTGCCCTGAAATCCCCGGATTTGAAGCAGAAAAAACAATGGAAATCCGCTTTTTTGCACCGGGAACTCTGACCAGCAATTTAGATTTCGTGGAAAGTATTTTCGGCAATGCGGGTAATCCCAGCTTATCTGATAATGATGCCGGACTTGACATTCAGCATTGGGTCGGTCATACCGGTTGTGTCATTTTAGCGCCTCATTTAGTGCGTATGAAGAAAAAGGATATGGGCTTACCGCACATTGATAATGCCACTGAACGTCAGATACGTGATGAGATGTGCTGGGAAAATGAAGATGATCTTTACAACAATGGGCAGCCATTCAAGATTACCGCAAGAGATAAGCGGGGTATTATTGTCACCATTCTTGCCGATAACTATTTTGGTTATTGTAAAAAAGAAGTGAAAACCCAGCTCAGTTATTCAGCCAATCTGTTTGGTCTGGCTGAAGAAGAACATTCCGGCGGTGCTTTGGCTTTTCCCCGCCATAATCATGGCGAAGAATTCGGCAAAGATACACGCACCAAAAATACCGACTATAAATTTTCTGACGTCATTGAAAAATATGGCGATTTTATGGAGCTTCAGGAAGAAGGTTATGCCGTCGATAAAAACTTCCCGGAAATCTTATATGTGCCTGAAACCAATCTGAAAATGGATCTTAATGAGCAGGAAGTCACCTGGACTCATAACGGCAGACAGCAGATGATCAAGCTGAAGCCGGGCAAAATTTATATGCATCCCAGCGGTTATAAAATCGCCATGGAAAAACATCCCAAAGCACCTTCCTGGCGCATAGTCGGTACGGATGCAGAAGGTACCTTCTGTCACAAGCCCTGCACTGTTTCCGGCGGCGGTAAGTCAGAGATATCAAAAGCTGTTGATGATGCGGTAATTTACGGCCCCTTATTCGTCAACGAGCTTGACAGTGCCATGAAAAAAATGGATGAGATCATAAGCTATGATTATTCTCACCGTTATCTTGATGAATTTACCCCGGATTATACAGATAAGCCGCCCCGCTCACCTTTGAGCATGGAAAGAAGTTTAGGCTCTATGATCAAGATGTTCACACCATCAGAAGAAAAATTTACGCCTGAATATAATACCTGGCTGGAAACAATTCCGGAATCAATTAAAGCGTTGGCTTTTGTCATTAAGCGCTTCTATCGCCCGTCATGGGGCAGCAACTGGAAAAAACACTTTACCGTTGATATGGTGGATGGTGTTCAGGGTCACGAATTAAAATACCAGGACAGACAGCTTATTATGTCCTATTTACGCGTTGGTTTTGATACTGACGGCTCATGGCGCATCTATAAGATGCGTCAGGATTATGTGGTCGCTGAAAAGCTGCAAATGGAAGATGATATCAGTGCTTCGGTGGTTGTGCCTGCTAAAAAACTGATCAATATGCCGGCTAAAAACAAACACGAGTGTGTGAAGCTGGTTAAAAACTGTGAATATCGTCTTTTTCAGCGCCCCGATGATGCGATTATAAAAGGCTTTGATAAGCAAACAGAATATGAAATGGCTTTGCCTGGTAATTTCTTTGCAAACTATCAGCCGCTGACGCCTGAAGACTTAACAGAGCTGAGCGAAGATCAGGTGGAATTTGATATGTACACGCCGCCCATGCGCAACTTATTATTAGATAGTTTAGCCAATGGAAAATCTGCCGTATCGTCTGCTCACCCATTAATGGTTGATGGCGCACCCAGTAAAAACCCACGGTATTTACAATTGCGTTCTGACCTGGCCACACCCATTAAAAGATATCTGGCAGAAATCAGTGCCCGTTTACACCGCCGGGCACCTATCAATGAAACCATTTGTTTCCCTGTAGATTCAGTATTAACGGGTCGTAGAAACAACCCGCCTGACCCGGAAGCCGGTATACGCTCTTTAGCCGTTTATAATCCTATTCACTATCAGGAATTACCTGAATTATTTATGGACTTTATCTGCAGCCTGACCGGTAAATCACCGTCTACCACAGGTGCCGGCTCTGAAGGGGCATTAACCAAAGGGCCATTTAATGCTTTATTTCCAACCGCTGATGTCAATAATGCGCTGGTTTCCTATATTCTGACCGACTATTCCGGCTTCAGCAGTGCCGCCGGTTATGTCGGCCCAAAGACCAGAGTCAATCATGATATCAGTTTGATTATTCCTGAGATATGGGCACAGTTAAAACCTGAAAAGAGGCGTCCTGCTTATTTAATCAATAAGGGGCAATTAGAAAAACTGGAAGATTTTGAGCACAACGGCAAAACTATCCTGGCCAGTCGTTTAGGTTACCGGATCACCAATCTGTTTGTTCATGGCTTTTTTGGTAAGATCTTTGATAATCCCTCTGCAGTATTTGATGAAAGCATTCTGCGTCCTGAAACCCAGAGTATGGATGATTTTGCTGACGGCATTAACAATATTGTTGAAGCTCAGCAAAAAGTTGCCCAGAACTATCTTGATGACGGCTCGATTGAACAGGCATGTCCGCCTCTTAAAGCCCTGTTGCATATTATGGCCAGTGGCAAGTATGAAGGTAAAAATGCCCATCATCCAGAGATCAGAGCCATGTTTACGCGTGATGCACTGCTTTCATCTGACTGGTACCAGAGACGTCTGGAAGTCAAACAAGAGCGTGATATTACTTTGTGGAAACGTCATATTGCTTATCTGACCAGTTATCTTGAACGAGATAGTCATGCTGAGGAAGCCAAACGCCTGAAAATCTCCGGCCAGCTTAAAATTGCCCAGGAGAAGTTAGCACAGGTTTCAGACAAAGCCTATCTTGATGAGCTGCTTGGCACACTGGGTGCTGATCCAATGGAGTAATATGAGTAATGAGTGTTCATCCGTTTATGGGTGGACACTCACTCATACTTCCAGGCTTTATCTTAATAATTCCGCCAGTTCCGGTTTGCATGAACCACAATTAGTACCCGCTTTTAACTGCTCGCCAATGGCATCGACACTCTTCAAGCCGTGTTTCTTAATTGCCTCATTAATGGTTTTTTCACCCACATTAAAACAGGCGCAGATAATTTTACCCGTATCTTCCTGATCACCCGGCGCCTCACCTCTCAACAGATTATTTCGCTCCTGCTGAGTAATTTCCTGTTTATGAAACAAACTGATTAACCAGTCACGTGGCGGCAAGTTGATATCAGGGTAAATAAATAAACAACTGTCTAAACGCTTGCCTGACATCCTCACAGCACGATAATGATTGCGATTTTTATCATAAAATTCCAGCCAGTTTTCATTTTCAACACTATGACCCAACAACTTATGCGCATGTTCTGACCAGTCTTGCGGGGCTTTAAGCCCTGCCAGTTCATAGCGCCAGTAACCTTTACCTCTGGAACGAGACCAGTAGTTTGAAAATTTTAATTCCGGCCTGCGACGGGTGATCATAAAACCATACCAGTTGGCCTGGCAGCTTTTAATTTTAGCAATCCCATGTTTCGATTCAGGTTGTCCGGAAATCGGGTCAACTACTGCGTCAATCAGTGTGCCTACTCTGGCCTGGCTGCAAAACTGATCATTCCAATGCATGGGGACAAATAAACTGCCTGAGCGCTGCTTATCACTGACACGCACTCTGAGTAAAATTTCTTTCTCTTCCTGCTCGCTTTCATTAATAGTATTATCAGGATTAGGACTAGAAATTGTAATCAGTTCACCATCACTTACACCCTTCTTTCTGGCATCATCAGGATGAATTTCCACATAGGATTCAATCGTATGAGATGACAGACGCGGTGACATACCCGTTCTGGTCATGGTATGCCAATGATCACGTACCCGGCCGGTGTTAAGTACAAAGGGGTAGGATTTATTCGGTTGCTTTTTTGGCGGCTGAGAAATAACAGGAATAAAACGTGCTTTTTTATCCTGAGTATAAAACTGACCATCTACCAGCACCCTGGCAGTTCCCTGAGGACTTTCAGCGGTAACCGGCCATTGTATAGGAGACATGTTGTCATATTCACTATTGCTTATCTCAGCCAGTGCAGAAATATCAAATAAGCGATCATTATTGTTTTTATAGCCTGATAATTGCGCATGTTCACGAAAAATATCCGCGGCACAATGATAGTTAAAATCCTCTGCAAAACCCATTTGTCTGGCAAATTCATTTATAATCCACCAATCCGGCTGTGCTAAACCCGGGGCTTGTAAAAATGGCCGTTGCCGTGAAATGCGGCGTTCTGAATTAGTCACAGTACCATCACGTTCTCCCCAGGTTGTTGCCGGAAAATTGATATGCGCGAGTTTACTGGTATCAGTCTGCTGCACACAATCAGACACAATGACTAAAGGACAGTTTTGCAATGCCTTTTTTACTTTATCAGCATTAGGCATGCTCACCACAGGATTAGTGGCCATAATCCATATCGCCTTGATCTGTCCAGCGGCAACAGCATCAAAGAGATCAACGGCTTTAAGTCCTTCAAATTCAGGTATCATTGGTGAATGCCAAAATTCCTGAACTAATTCCCGATGCTGTTGCGAAGCAATCTCCATATGAGCAGCCAGCTGATTAGCTAAGCCCCCGACTTCACGCCCGCCCATTGCATTGGGTTGCCCGGTTAATGAGAATGGCCCCATTCCAGGCCGTCCTATGCGTCCTGTCAGCAGATGACAATTAATAATCGCATTAATCTTATCAGTACCGCTGCTGGACTGGTTTATTCCCTGAGAAAAAACCGTCACCGTTCGTTCTGTTCGGGCAAACAGACGATAAAATTTTTCCACATCGACTATGGACAGTTGACATTGTTCAGCCACGGAATCAAGAGTAGGGGCACTGCTTATTGCCGCTTCGAGTGCTTGTTCATGACCACGGGTGAAGTTATCCAGATACAGACTATTGGCTTCACCATTGCGCTGTAACCAGACCAGTAAGCCATTAAATAAAACACTATCCATTCCGGGCTTAATCGGCAAATGTAAATCAGCAATACTGGTCGTCTGAGTAGTACGCGGATCAATAGTGATAATTTGTAAATCCGGATTGATTTTTTTTGCTTTGGCAATTCGTTGATAAATAACCGGATGACACCAGGCGGTATTACTACCGGTAAGCACAATCAGTTTTGCTTTTTCTAAATCTTCATAGTTACCAGGGACTATATCTTCACCAAAGGCTCTCTTATAAGCCGCCACTGCCGATGACATACACAGGCGTGAATTGGTATCAATATTAGCTGAACCAATAAAACCCTTGATCAATTTATTAGCAATATAATAGTCTTCTGTCAGCAGTTGTCCGGAAACATAGAAGGCCACTGAATCAGCACCATGCTCGGCAATGATGTCTTTAAAACGACCGGCAGCCGTTGCTATGGCCTGCTCCCAGCTGACCTGTTCACCCATGATTTCCGGATACAATAGTCTCTCATGTAGAGCAACCGTTTCTCCCAGGGCCGTCCCTTTGGAACACAGCTTGCCTAAATTAGCGGGATGCTCTTTATCACCTTTAACGGTAACGACACCGTATTGATCAACAGCAGTGATCACCCCGCAACCAACCCCGCAATACGGACAGGTGGTCTGTTGGATATTTTTTATCTCAGCTTTTAATTGAGTACTATTTCTTTGAGTACTATTTATTTGAGTAATATGAGAAAAAGAGGGTTTAATTAATGACATTAAAAAGTCCAAAATAAGAAATGACTAATGAACTTTAAACGAATTATCATCGAAGCTCAAGCCGGAATTCAATTGCAAATTTATTGCACCATAGCTTAATCGACACACACAAAAAGACCAATATCTGCGCACCAATATTGTGCATACTTTATTCTGTAAAAATTATACAATAAAATTGTTTTATATTTTTCATATAATTAACAAATATGGCCTGATTAATGCTTAATTGATTGTATTCTTAAATTTTATACAGAGATTATCACTATGTCCGATAGTAAACTCAATTTGTTTTCCTTTAGCGGCAAAACCAAAATTTTACATTTAACCTGGGTTGCTTTTTTTATCAGCTTTCTTGTCTGGTTTAATCATGCTCCTCTATTAATTGCCATAAAAGAAACCCTGGGGCTGACCTCTGAGCAAATTAAAACCCTGCTGATCCTCAATGTTGCTCTGACCATTCCTGCGCGCATTATTATCGGCATGCTGGTCGATAAATTCGGCCCTAAACGAACCTTCGCAACATTATTATCCCTGGGCAGTATCCCCTGCTTTATGTTTGCCTTTGCCGACACATTTGAACAATTAGCACTGGCGCGTTTTTTACTGGGTTTTGTGGGTGCCGGATTTGTTATTGGTATCCGTATGATGGGCGAATGGTTCCCGGCTAAACAGGTTGGCGTAGCTGAAGGTATTTATGGCGGCTGGGGTAACTTTGGTTCTGCAGCGGCGGCAATGAGTTTACCGACTATCGCACTGGCTTTTGGCGGTGAAGATGGCTGGCGCTATGCCGTTGCTCTGACCGGTGTCGTTGCTCTGATCTATGCTGTTATCTATTTCTTTAGTGTCACCGATACACCCAAAGGCTCGACTTATTTTAAGCCCAAGCGTATGGGTGCCATGGAAGTAACCTCTAAAGGTGATTTGTATTTCTATATTCTGATGTCTATTCCAATGTATGCGACATTATCCCTGCTCACCTGGAAACTTTCACCTGCCGGCGTCAGCTTACTTGAAGCTAACACGGCTAATATGATTTATGCAGGGATTGGTGCTTTATTTCTGTATAATGTTTACAAAATATTTCACATTAATAATGAGCACTTAAAACAAGAAGTACCTGAAATTCACCGTTATAAATTCAAACAGGTAGCTATTTTAGATTTGGCCTATATGGTGACTTTCGGTTCTGAGTTAGCCGTTGTTTCCATGCTGCCGCTGTTTTTCTATGATACTTTTAGTGAAAGCCATGGCGTCACCGCAGTAATGGCGGGTTTACTGGCTTCGGGTTTTGCTTTTATGAATTTAATCGCCCGGCCTGGCGGCGGACTCATCAGTGACAAATATGGCCGCAAAAAATCACTGACTATTTTCTTATTAGGACTGATCGCTGGTTACTTGATCATGAGTCAGATTGAATCCAGCTGGTCATTATTCCTTGCAGTTGCCGTCACCATGATGTGTTCTTTCTTTGTTCAGGCCGGTGAAGGCGCTGTGTTTGCCATGGTTCCCCTGATTAAACGCAGAATGACCGGTCAGATTGCCGGTATGGTCGGCGCTTATGGTAATGTAGGTGCAGTATTATTTCTCACCGTACTCTCTTTTGTGTCACCGCAAATATTCTTTTTAACTATCGCCGGCTCAGCACTTTTTGTACTGGTTGCTATTCAATTTATTGAAGAACCCAGGGGGCATATGGCCGAAGTTTTACCTGATGGTACAGTTGAAATGATTGAACTGGACTAGAGTTTACGGTTTACGGTTTGGGTATGATTAATAAAGCTTTTAGAGGTACTTGCAAAAAGCAGCCATTGATAACCCCAGAACATTCATATTTTTAGGCCCAGTAAAATGGATAAATTGTACAAATAACGGCCAGATTTAAGCGGGTTTTAAGAACCATCCACAACGCTTTATCTGGTGTTATGTTTCGCATCCATTCTGTTCTTTTGTTAGTGCTTGGGTTTACAATGCTCCAATATTTAAGCTCTTTTTTAACTAGTTTGTCTACTGCATCAATATCTTTAACAATAGCGAGAGTTCGAAATGAAACATGTTTAGCTCCGAATGTTTTCTGATATTGCTTTTCACGTACAACTAAGTTTGTCGTCTTACCGACTTTTACATTATCTTTGTTGACTTTAATTGCTGTATCTTCGTTGCGTGGATCACCTCGTTGCGATGATATCGGTTCAACATTTGATAAAATAACAATATAAAATCCAGAGTTAACCTGAACTGTCATTCGTGATTACTCCTATCATAATTGATTGTTAGTGAATTAATTATTTACGAAAACGTAAACTCGATAATCATTTTAAAAAGGGTGTTTATTAACACATTGAATAATTGCCTTGTCATTATTAATACCGTCTTTCATTAGTTCTGTAATACATTTTATTCGTTTTGCTACTACATAGTTATTTTTGTTTTCTTGATATTTTTGTATGTCTTTTAAGTATTCAATATGCTTGTTTACTGTCTCATAAACTTTATGGTGAATTCGTTGAAACTGCTGATCGGATAGATTCATTACTTTTAAACGTTGTTTTGTTTCTTCTGGCGTAATAATCATCACTGATAACCTCTTTTGCTTTAATTCATTGACAAGTGCCTTAACAGTTTCAACATCATCTTTGTGTACAATGAATGATAAATTCTGAAAACCTTTAGCACGCATTTTTTTATAATAGTCACTGACTGCTTTTTTATTGCTCATTGCTCATTGCTCATTG
>DAOVUK010000012.1 GCA_030632625.1 Gammaproteobacteria bacterium | reverse complement strand
GGAATCGTGTTTATCCCATATGCATGTTTCCGTGTATTTAATGTTTTAGATGGAAAAATTACCATGGTAACAATCATTATGCTACATATCCTGAGAAGACTGCTATAGATGAAAGAAATACACGTTAAAACCCTAATGACAGAAGATGTTACCTGCCTTTCACCTGAAGCACCACTGCAGCTAGTGGTCAAGAAAATGGTCGAACAGCGCTACTCTTGCATAGTTATTAATAAAAACGAGGTACCCATTGGTATCGTTACCGAACGTGACCTCGTAAAAGTGCTTAATCATAGAGCGGGAGAAATTGACCTGTCTTTGCCCGTATCTGGTTTTATGTCTTCCCCCATTGTAAGACTCAATGAAAATCAAACTCTGTTTGATGCAATGGTAATTAGTCGTGCAGAAAAAATACGTCATATACCAGTGGTTAACGGTGACGAATACCTGGTCGGACTGGTTACATATTCTGATCTTGTCAATGCGCATTTTCATGTTGTCGAAATCCAGTCAGAAATGATCGAACAAGCGGTCGCAGTGAGAACCGGCAAGCTACAACAGCTAAATGATGAGTTACAGGCGCTGTCGATGGAAGATCATTTGATGGAAATTGGTAATCGTCGAGCCATGGAAGTAGATCTAGGTCATACCCATGACGCATCAATAAGATATGGCAATCTCTATTCAGTGTTATTAATGGATATAGATTTTTTCAAACGCTACAACGATTATTACGGCCATCAGGCCGGTGATGATGCACTTAAATCAGTTGCCGAAACATTGAAAGCTAATATCCGTGGCTCAGATCGTCTATATCGCTATGGTGGTGAGGAAATACTGCTTGTTTTACCTCAAACCAATGCCGTACAAGCTGAAGAAGCGGCACGAAAATTGGTCTCTTCGATAGCTAAAAGTTCTATCTCCCACGAAAAGAGTCCATATGGGTTTCTTAGTATCAGTTGTGGTGGCGCTTGTGTATTGAATAACGAACATTTAATCAGTAATTGGAAAGAGCTGATAGAACAGATCGATCGCAACCTCTATCAGGCTAAGAATAATGGACGTAACCGCTCAGTTGTATCTTAGGAGTACTGGTAATAAAAAAATAAATTGTCTGTTTATACGACGATTAAATAGAGCTTAAGCTAACAATTAGCTCCAGCGGAGAATCTATCTGTTCCACCTATCGACTACACAGGTGGTTTTCCGCTGAGCATAGCGTTATCGAATTACTGCTTTCTATTTTTAAACGTTAGCCAATGAAAAATTTTGAATAGCAACCAAGGGACGTTTTTGAATTTTAAAAAAGTGCCTCCCCATAGGATAACAGATCGTAATAATAACTTTGATAATCATTAAAGTCGTAGAATGATGCACTGACGACTTATCTTTGAGAGATAAAAAGTCATATTATTGATAAAACCTGGAAAATTTATTATTTCCAGGGGCCTTATTATTCGTACTTTCGACCATTAGATTTCAGCCAGCCATCTACGTGGCGTCCACCCGGATCATGATGCGTCCAATGCACTACCCCACCTTTAGAATCCCATTCATACTCTCCAAAAAACTGTACCACATCACCTTTTTTCAGAGTATTGATCTTTGGGGCCAAATCAATGTTGTGAGCAATTAATAGTGTTTGCCCAGAAGACAGACGCAAGATAAACCGCTGATGACGTCTGCCTTTGTTATCATCTTTGAGGATACGACTGACGATGCCTGAACCACTGACCTGTACGTCACTTAATTGATTCTGATAGGCATCTGTAATTGCCTGATCATTTTGTATTTTTTGCTCAGTAAACACCTCAGAAAATGAGTCGATAACAGCCGGATTATCCTGTACGTAGGAATAGATTCCTATGCCCATAAGTAACGCAATAAATATTTTCTTCATCTGCTGTTCAAGTGCTCCATTTTATACACATTTATCATCTCCAGTATTCTGTTCATCTACTTTAACCTAGAAAAATCAGTTGAAGCTATTACGAACGCCAATTCATTCATAATCGCCACATGAATCAGGTAAAACACCCGATTCTACTCCATATTAAATGTATTGATAATGCATAAATGCTAATATATTATTTGAACATGACTAATAGAACGAGTTTTTCAGAATGTATCACAATCGATGAAAAACGAAAAAAAACAAATACACAAGTTTTAAACACTTCAACTTTAAAGCCTACACAAGGACACTTCCAGGAAGGTGGGTGGATTTATGAGCAATCAGAATAACACCATTCATCCTTTTAAAAACACCCGGATGTCTATGCCGATGCGCCTGTTTTTTTCTGGCGTGACATTTATTTTTAAAATTCTTGGTGCAGTATCTCCAGCGCTTGCGGGTAAATTAGCCTTACATTTTTTTATGACCCCGCCCAACTCCAGCATACCCAAACGCGAGGTTAAACTAAGAGAACAAGCGACGCTCACTTATCTCAACGTCAGAAACAGAAAAATTTCAATTCGCTCATGGGGACCGGATAATGCGCCAACAGTTTTACTTTCACATGGCTGGGGTGGACGATGCACGCAGTTTTATGCGTTCATAACACCCCTGGTTGAGGCAGGTTATCGTGTGCTGGGCTTTGATGCACCAGGACATGGTGATTCTTCCGGCAAACAAACGAACATCCTGGATGTTGCCTCAGTTATTGCTGAAATTGCAAAAAATGAAGGTCCGTTTGAAGCGATTATCGGGCATTCTTTTGGTACGGGTACAGCTCTTTTAGCCATTGATAAATACCAGGTAAAATCAAAAAAAGTGATTCTGATTGCCTACTTTTCTGATGTATTGTGGATCACAGAAATTTTTGGCGAGCTGTTCTCTTTAAAAAAATCAACACTGGCAGCCATGCGGCAAACTGCCCTGAAGAAGTTTGTTAACACCTATGGTGTTACCTGGAAATGGCAAGAATTATCACCGATACAAACTATCAAAAGTGTTAAAGGCGAGATTCTTCTGATTCATGATAATAAAGATCATGAAATACCTTACAGCCGGGCTGCAGCTTTACAAAAAGTCGTTCCGCAAGCGAAGCTTATGACCACATCCGGCTATGGTCATAGAAAAATATTAATGAACAAAAATTGTATTGAAACTGTCATTAATTTTATCAATGGCGAAGCTGCAGAATTATAAGAATAATAAAAATGTACTGGAAAACAGCAAACCTTAATAAGTCATTCTCATGATTTCTGTGATGTATTTTTACATTCATTGGCATAATTGAGAAACCTGTCCGGGTCATCCAGTTTTTGTTCAGGAAATATAAACGCAAGCGCTGTATCAACAAATAATAAGATTAAAGCAGGATGGTGTTTATGTGTACCCCGGAAAACCTGCTGAGATGAGGTCTTTTTATTATTATATGCTAAGCTTTAATTATTCAAACCCAGACACTAAAATCTCATGTACAGCATATTATTAAGCCTTATCATTAGCGGTCTTTTTATCTGGTTAGTTATCATCTATAACCGCTTTGTTTCCTTAAAAAATCAGGTGGATGCTGCCTGGAGCGATATCAGTGTACAGCTCAAACGCCGCCATGATTTAATCCCAAAACTGGTTGAAGTGGTCAAACAATATGCCAGCTATGAACAGGCTGTGTTAAGCAGAGTCACGGCATTAAGAGCTGAGAGTCAAAAAATGGATGACCTGAAAAACATCGATCTGGATAAAACAGGTCAGTTTGAAAAAAACCTGACTGAGCAATTAAGTCAGATTAAAATTCTTGCCGAAGACTATCCGGATTTAAAAGCCAGTCAGCATTTTATTGAATTGCAAAAAGAACTTTCTATCATTGAAGAAACATTGCAGCATGCCAGACGCTTTTACAATGGTGCAGTACGGATGTTAAATACCCGTATCGATACCTTTCCTGATCTGGCAATAGCCAGTTTATTTAATTTTCAATACCGCCAGTATTTTCAAATGAATATGAATAAATGAACATTACCGATCGCACATGTTATTATTTTTCCATGTTCACTTTTTCAATCCTGTTCTTGGTATTTTCCGGTATCAATGTTCATGCACAAGAAGTCATCCAGAATTATGACACTAATATTGTTATTGATTCTGACGGCAGCCTGAATGTCAGCGAAAAAATCACCGTCACTGCCGAAGGCAAAGAAATCAAACGCGGTATTTATCGTGACTTTCCAACACAATATAAAGATATTTACGGCAATAATTATAAGGTCAAGTTTGAATTATTATCAGTGCTGCGAAATGGGCATTCAGAAGACTATCATACTGAAACGATCCGTAATGGTATCAGAATCTATATTGGCAATAAAAACCGTATTCTTGAGCATGGCACACATATCTTTACCTTAGAGTATTACACCAATAGGCAATTAGGCTTTTTTGAAAACTATGACGAATTATACTGGAATGTGACCGGTAATGACTGGGCATTTCCAATTTTACAGGCCAGTGCAAAAATTCAACTACCCGCAGGAGTGAGCGTTAATCAGATTGAAACAGATGGCTACACAGGCGCAATCGGTGACAAAGGCAAAAATTTTGTGGTCTCAATGCTTGACGACAATACGGTATTTTTTGATGCCACCGATAACTTACCCCTTCATCACGGTCTGAGTGTGGTGCTTAACTGGCCCAAAGGCTACGTGACAGAGCCCACTTCGGAACAAAAAATCGACTGGTTTTTTCAGGATAACCGTGCCGTTATCATAGGCTTGTCCGGATTAAGCATTCTTCTTGTTTATTTTTATCTAGCCTGGCTTAAAGTCGGCCGGGATCCTCAAAAGGGGGTCTTATATCCTCAATATGAACCGGACAAATATCATTCGCCTGCTTCCATGCGTTTTGTACAAAAGATGGGCTATGATAAAAAAACGTTTACTGCAGCACTGGTGAATATGGCGGTTAAAGGCTATCTCAGTATTTCCGACACCGGCAATCACTTCAGCCTGAAAAAAACAGGTGAAAAGGCTAAATTATCAATCGGGGAAGCAGCCATTGCGAAAAACCTTTTTAGCGGCAAAGATGAAGTTATATTAAAACGCAGTGAGCATGCCACCATTAGAAAAGCACTGCTTGCACATGAAAAAGTAATGCGACGGGATTATGAAAAAATCTATTTTAATACCAATAAGCTTGGGCTTTCACCCGGCTGGCTGATCAGTATTATCACTCTGACCTTAACTGTTTTAGCCATTGATACCCCGGGAGCAAAAGAAATTGTAGCTTTTTTCATCCTCTGGTTAAGTATATGGTCAGTCGGGGTCACATTCCTGTCGATTGCAATTTACCGTGCCTGGAAAAATATCCGTGGTTTTTTGAGCCTTTTTCCTGCCCTGTTTACCACCGCCTTTGCTATTCCTTTTTTTGCAGGTGAACTCACAGGCCTGTTTTTAATGTGGCAGAATGCCGGTACCGGCGTATTTTTTATCTTCATTCTGGTGATTGTCACCAATGTGTTGTTTTATGAATGGATGAAGGCTCCAACATATAAGGGCCGGACGTTACTGGATAAAATTGATGGTTTTAAACTCTATCTTGATGTCGCAGAAGCCGATGAAATGAAATTCAGACATGCACCTGCTCTTACCCCGGAACTGTTTGAAAAATTTTTACCTTATGCTATTGCGCTGGGTGTAGAAACACAATGGGCTAAACGCTTTCACTCTGTTTTTGCACAACTTGAACAGCAGGGTCGCAGTCATTCCCCAATCTGGTATCGCGGTAATCGCTGGCAAACAAATAACCTGACAGGTTTTTCCTCCGCAGTCGGCAGTTCATTAAGTTCTGCAGTTGCCTCATCTTCAACAGCACCTGGTTCTTCTTCCGGCAGCGGCGGCGGTGGTTCTTCAGGTGGAGGCAGCGGGGGTGGGGGTGGCGGCGGCTGGTAAGTCTTGCACTTTAGCAAATTCATTTTTTAATAAAAATAGAAAAAGAGAAATATATGAATATTGAAGAAGAACATACCATCTCCTGCCCATATTGCGGCGAAACAATCAATGTATTAATTGATTGCTCTTATGATGCCCAGGAATATATTGAGGACTGTCAGGTCTGTTGTCGCCCTATTACATTTCAGGTGCAATACGGTGATGGAAATTCAATCCAGGTTAAGGTAAAACATGAAAATGAATAAATTATCAGTTATTCAGTTTTTTATCTGACACATGATTAATCCTGACTACAGCAACCACCACCACAACTACCGCCGGTTTTAATGACTTTAGCATCTTTATTGAAGATATATTTTAATGACAGGTATAGGAGGAGCACGGATGATACCTGGGCAATAAACCCAGCCTGTTCTTCCTGTTCATCAATGATCAGCATTTGCCCCAGACTCTCTGAAAAAAAACTGTCAAAGAAAAAGCCAAACATTAAGCTGCCGATAATAACGGAGCTCAGATAAATTAGCAGCGAGGTCTTTCCCAATGTTTTTAACACCACACTCATAGTAATGGTATTAGTGGCAGGCCCTGCTGTTAAAAAGATAAAAGCAGCACCCGGTGAAAAACCGGCGCTCAGCAGCGAGAGCCCGAGTGGAATGGATGCGGTGGCGCACACATAGAGGGGTATTGATACTGCAAGTATCAGGACATAATTCATAAGCGGGTTTGCAGAAATATATTCAGCCAGATTCTCCGGCATAAAGGTCACGATTAATGCACCTAAGATCAAACCAATCATTAAAGAGCGGGCAATATCTTTATAGATGTCATCAAATGCATAAGACAGTATTTTCTGCAAAAGATTCTTTCGCTCTTCTGCTTTAACAATATTGATATTTAATGGTATACCAACAATATGACGGCTTTGATCAGCAGCTGGTTTAAACTGCATTGCCGCCGAGTTATCAGCACTGCTCGGTACTGTGTCATCCTTAACCAGCAGCAGTGTCAACAATCCGGCCAGTAAAGAAATAATGACTGAAGTCAGCACACGATAAATGGTGAACAACCAGCCAAAAACGCCATAGGTCGCCATAATGGAATCTGCCCCGGTAATGGGTGTTGAAATTAAAAAGGTCTGAATTGCACTGTGTGAGGCACCACTCTTTTTCAGAGCACTGACAAAAGGAATGACACTGCAGGAGCACAGAGGTAAAGGAATACCCAGAATTGCGGCCTTTATATTAGCCATAAAATTATGCTCACCCAGATGTTTTTTTATAAAAGCATCCGGCAATAATAATTTAAAGATACCCGCTATCAAGACGCCGATTAAAATAAAAAAAGCGATTGAATTCAGCAGAATCCAGAAGTTGCTGAGAAATTCCAGTATGAGTTCTTTCATTGTCCTTTTCTTTAAAATGAAGAGCTAAGTAAAAAGTTAAATTAAGAATTAAAAAAAGAGTTTTAAGTAAAAAACTGAGCAACATTAAATGCCAGGAATGATAAAATCCAAGCCGTTGCCGTGGTAAAGACAAACAGGTAGCCAAGGTATTTCCAGCCGCCGGCTTCACGCATAAAGACCATAGAAGCTGCCAGACAGGGTAAATATATCATCACAAAGACAATAAATGAGATACCGGCAGGCAGGCTGATATTAGTTCTGATTTTATCAATCAGTCCTGAGCTTTGTTCATCTTCCCCTTCACCCAGACCATATAAAATTCCCAGAGTGGCAACTACAACTTCTTTAGCCGCCAGTCCCGTTTCCAGAGCAATTGCCATACGCCAGTCATAGCCAAGTGGTGAAAAAAATGGCTCTGAAGCATGACCAACAATACCCAGATAGCTATTTTCCAGCTTATATAAGGCGAGTTCATTCGTTAAAGCGGTAATGGACTGCTGCGTTTCAGCCTGCTCAATTTTCACCTGATATTGTTGTTCCATTTCCGGCTGTTTAGGGTAGTTACTGGCAAACCAGATCAGCACAGATGCAAGCAAAATATAGGTTCCGGCTTTTTTCAAATACATCATTGCCTGAGCTGAAACGGTATGCCAGATTAATTTAAAGGAGGGCAGACGGTATTTGGGCATTTCCATAACAAAAGGCTCATCATCGCCTTTAAAGGCTGTCATTTTTAAAACCTTGGCGGCAATAATACCTAATAATGCACCAGAAATATAAATCAGAAACAGAATATTGCCCGTCTGTTCTTCGCTAAACAATGCCCCCACGAATAAAACATAAATAGGCAGTCTGGCACCACAACTCATAAAACCAATAATAAACAATGTCAGTAAACGATCACGATCATTTTTTAAGGTCCGCGCAGCCATATAAGCCGGTACAGAACAGCCGAAGCCGCTGACCAGTGGAATAAATGATTTACCATGCAAGCCGAATTTATGAAAAAAACCATCCAGCAAAAAGGCCACACGACTCATATAACCCGTGGTTTCTAACAAGGCAATGCCTAAAAATAAGATGATAATATTAGGTAAAAATAAGACCACCGCACCCACTCCGGCAATCGCACCATCGGCAATTACCGATGCCAGCTCAGTGTCACCCAGAAAAGATTTTGTACCGTCAATCAATAAAGCAAAAAAAGCGTCAATCCAGTCCATAGGAATGCTGCCCACTTCAAAGGTCAATTGAAATAAGCCCCACATTAGAAATAAGAAAATGGGTAAACCAACAAATTGATGCATGAGCAAGGTATCAATCTTGTCTGTAAAACTCTGCTTTACCTGTTTATCCAATTGCACAGTTTCTGCAACAGCACCCTTGGCCATTGCTGCTTTTTCATCATTAAAAATATCATCCAGATCTTTGGTATCGTAATGCAGGTATAAGTGTTGATAGGCATCATTAACAATCGGCTGTAATTCAATCCAGATGGGCTCTTCATGAAAGCGCAGATAGGTCTCCTTATCTTCTCTGAGAAGTTTGATAGCCAGTGCTTTGAGACTAATTTTACAGTGGATTTTCTTCTCTTCTAAAAAGGAGACAATATGACTGATCTCTTGTTCAAATACTTCACTGAATTGCAGATGAAAACGATTTTCTCTGAGATTATAGGATTTTATTATTGCCTGAATCAGCTCCTCAATGCCTGTTTTTTTTATGGCAGAGGTTTTGATGCAGGACACACCCAAAATTTTGCCTAACTGCTGTTCATCAATATGAACGCCTTCTTTGACTGCTTCATCAGTCATATTAAGAGCAATTACCAGCTTCTTGTTCAGAGCAAGTAATTCGGTGGTGAGGTATAAATTACGTTCGATATTGGTTGAATCCACCACATTAAGGATAAGATCGTAATCACTGTCATCAAGATATTCCCGGGTTACACGCTCTTCGATGGTGTAATCCGTTAAGGAATAAGACCCCGGTAAATCAGTGATTTCAAAGTCATAACCATCACGGCTAAAACGCACGACTTCTTTTTTAACAGTAACACCACTAAAGTTGCCGACTCTTAGCCGGGCATTGCCTACTGAGTTAATCAGGGCGCTTTTACCCACATTAGGCTGCCCTACCAGGGCAACTCTAATCGTTTCCACTAAGTCACCTCAATTTTTTCTGCTTCGGAAGAACGTAGAGCAATATGTGTTTTGTTAATACGAATCTCCATTGTTTTCTTCGCCAGTGAGTGCCCTTCTATAGTGACTTTTGCACCTTTTACCAGACCAAATGAACTAAAACGATTTTTCAGTTCTCTACCGGCAATAACCGCGATCACTGTAGTTGACTGCCCTTTTTTAATATCGTTAAGTTTCATTCTAGTCCCGGATAATTTACATTTAATGGTATTGTAAATGATAGTAATTATTATTTACATGATTGTGATCAAGTCTGTTTTCAAAAATATTTAGCACTATTTTGAAAATACTTATAATTTAACAGTATTATATAATGATAATGATTCTCATTCAAGTGGATAAGGCGTTTTCTGGATTAGAAAATAACACACCCCTGTGAGCAGGCTGCTAATTGAATTATTAACATCTGAAGATAATGATATTTTCAGTTTCAATTCATCTCGGCTCGATACACTGCAGAAAAATCATTTCTGGAGTTATTTATGCAAAACAGTTCAATTCTATCTAAACTAATCATGTTACTGTCAATGACTATTTTCAGTTTGAACAGCTATGCGGATGGCGGTGAAGATAAAATATTTAAGCGTTGGTTTGAAAGCAAAAATAATGGCATTTCTGCAGTGAAATTTGAGCAATATAATGACTTATGCGGAACTTGTCACTTTTCTTTTCAACCGGGTTTACTTCCCGGGCTTTCATGGGAAAAGGTGATGAATAATTTGGATAATCATTTTGGTCAGACACTTAAGATGACTGACGTAGAAGCAAGAACGATGAGACGGTATTTACTAGATAACTCTGCGGGACACGTAAATGATGAAATTTCAAATCAGATCCTGCAATCATTAAAATATAATCCTGTGCCTGTACGGATCACAAAAACACCTTTTTTTGTATATAAACATGATCAGTTGCAGAAGAAAGGCAGGATTCACAATATTGGACAATGTGACAGTTGCCACGAGGATGCCCGGCAAGGATACTATAATAAACATGAGGTACGCATTCCTGAGCAAAGCCAATGGCATTCAAATGATGTTAAGTTTAAGATGTAATGGATCATAGTAAAGACTCTCTGATGATAAGAAAATATACTATTCTTTTAATTTTTACTTTGTTATTCACTCACTTGAGCTGGGCAGATAACACGGGGGCTGATGACGAGCATACTTTTAATGTTAAAGAGCTTAAAGAAGCGGGTAAAATAAGTTCTCTGGAAGATATTTTGAGTAAGTTATCAGGCTATGGTATCAATCGTTTACTTGAGATTGAATTAAAATGCAGCCATTTTCAAGGCAATTCTCATCTGCTTAATCATCAATTTATTTATGAAATTGAATATATAAATGATAGAGGTATTGTCCTGGAAATTGAAGTTGATGCATTGACTGCTCAGGTTTTAAAGATAGAACGAGAGTATTGATTTATGCGTTTATTACTGGTTGAAGATGATAAAGATCTATGCCAAACACTGCAAAAGGAATTAGCACAAAAAGGTTTTGCGGTTGATACTGTTGATAATGGTGTGGATGCTGAATTTATGGGCGATGAAGAATCATATGATATCGTGATCCTTGATTTGGGACTTCCGCAGCGCTCTGGACTTGAAGTGCTGGGAAACTGGCGAAAAAAAGGCAGTAAACTGCCAGTCATCATCCTGACAGCCCGTGACTCATGGCATGAGAGAATTGAGGGTTTCAAAGCTGGAGCCGATGACTATCTGGGCAAACCTTTTCATGTTGAAGAACTGGTCATGAGGATCCAGGCCCTATTACGGCGAACTCATGATATGACTGGTCAATCTTTACAATGTGATGATTTAAAACTTGATGAAGAATATCAACAACTGATCATAAATGATCAGCAAACATTACAACTTACCGGTACTGAATTTAGATTATTACGTTATTTTATGCTTAATCCGGGTAAAATTCTCTCTAAAACCCGACTAATTGAACATGTCTATGATCAGGATTTTGATAAAGACAGTAATCTGATTGAAGTTTACATCAGACGCTTAAGAGATAAACTGGGAAAAGATCGCATTGTAACCCGCAGAGGACAAGGTTATATCTTCATGGATGTACTGCAATGAATTCGCTGGAACAGCGATTACACACAGGGCTTTCATTAAGTTTATTACTGCTGTTTGGATTACTATGGTTTTTAGGTCAAAAGTCGATGAATGACCTGACTCATGAGCTGGTTGGTTCACGTATCGAACATGATATTGAAAGTTTATTAGCGGCTTTAGAGGTAAGTGCCGATACAGTACACTTAATTAAAGGCAGAATGCCGCCCATTTACCAGCAGCCTTTTTCCGGTCATTATTTTGTTGTTTCAATCAACCACAAGCCAGTCATACATTCCCGCTCCCTGTGGGATCAATCACTCATAGTTCCCGAACTTAGAACAGGTGAACGAATTTTACAAGTATCTGATGGCCCGGCGGAACAGAAACTACTGCAGATTAGTATGGCTTTTAACAAAAAAGGACTGGATATATCGATTGCCCTGGCAGAAGATTTAACCCTGATTAACACACAAAATCTTAAGTTTAAACAATATTTTTTTATATTATCGGCACTGGGTCTTATCCTGTTGCTGTTATTACAAAGTATCATATTACGGATTTCTTTTAAACGTCTTGAGTCACTACGTTCAGATATTAAACATCTTGATGAAGGGGAGTTATTGAAACTCTCAGAAAACGTGCCTTCAGAAGTATTACCACTGGTTCAGGAAGTTAATCATCTATTAACTTTACTTGAAAAACGTCTGGAACGCTCCAGAAATGCTCTGGGTAATTTATCTCATGCCCTTAAATCCCCTCTTAATCTATTATTCCAGTATTTTTACAGCCATCCCGATAAAAATGACCGAAATGCAGACCCTGAGCTTTTTGATACAAAAAGAGCCAATGCAAAAACACAGGTAGAACGAATCAATCAATTAATTAATCGTGAACTTAAGAGAGCCCGGCTGGCAGGCAAAGGCGGTTCAACACAGCGTTTTAATGCCGCAAAAGATGTGCCCGAGCTTGTTGCCGTAGTCAAACAAATTTACGCACATCGAGACCTGACAATAAATTACCACATAGACAAAACCGTGACGACTTTTGGTGATCGGGAAGATATGCTGGAACTTATCGGGAATTTACTTGATAACGCCTGCAAGTGGGCAAATAATGAAATTAAAATTATAATTAGCAGACATCTCGTCAGCAGCCCTTTGCTTCACGGAGTGAGTCCTGAGTCAGATAAAATTAATATTATAATTGAAGATGATGGTCAGGGTATTGCAAAAGATCAATTGGCATCACTAATCCAGCGAGGAACACGTCTGGATGAATCTGTTGATGGCCATGGACTGGGTCTTTCAATTGTGAATGATATTGTTAAACTTTATGCCGGAACGATAGAAATCAGGCAATCGTCTACTTTAGGCGGCTTATATATTAATATCATTATCGATATTCATTAGTGCAGTTCTTCACAAAAGTGCATACTTTTTACAGAAACTATTATTTAGTGCGAATGCCGGTTAAAGGAGCCGTTCGGGAATGATCGTATTTAATGCGCACTTCGGTATGCAAGATGTACTTCAGGGGGACGCTTCAAGCACATCCATGTGTCGCTCTGCCTCGGCATCCATGCCTCGAAAAGCCCCCTGAAGTACATCTTGCATACCAAATTGCTTCTACGTCGTTCCCTCACTATTGAGCGGAAAATCAAGAGCAGGGTCAACAGCAAGATCAAAATCAACTGAAAAAATGTGTCGATTCAGTTGGATACAACACTATCTGCCTTTGAACTTTCTTTGGCTCTGGCTTTTGATTTTCACCTCTAGTGAGAAACGTGATGTCGGTAGTAGGTGGTGAGATGTGGTGGGCTTTGCGGGGGCTTTTCGAGCCAAGGATGGCGAGGCAGAGCGACACAGGGACGTGCTCGAAGCGTCCCCCGAAAAGTCCACCACACCTCACCGACTACGAATTTTAAAACACCACTTTCGAGCGTCACCCGAACGGCAGCAATGCAGACGGATATTTCAAATAAAAAGGACTTTTGCAAAGAACCATAAATAAGGCCGGTGAATCCGCCTTATTTATGGATAAGAGCGAGGTTATTTGGCTGTGGCGTTCAAGTCAGTTTCAGCATTATCAAAGCCCAGTTTATAACCCAGTGAAACATGATGAAAACGACCATTGGTATAGTCATCATGAATGGCAAAGCCAAAGTTGTAAACTTTATCAAGCGCCAGAGTGAGATCGGTTGCTTTGTCTGATTTCAGGTCACGAACCATTTCAACGGTCCACATTCCACCATCAAGAATTGCATTGAATTCAACTTCCTGACCGCCGTCCATAATACGATCGGCAAGAATCGCCCCGTTCTCAGAGGTTTTGCTGCCCGCTTTATAGCGATGTAAATCCATAAAGTGACCTGCAGCTCCCTCTGTTGCAATTTCATCCGCAGTCTTTAACTTGTCCCAGCCACCGAGTACTTTACCCCGACGGCCTTTAATCTCCACTTTAGTACGACTTTCAGTGATGTATTTAGTAATACCATTTGAGCTGTCAATCTGATCTTTTTGTGCATAGGCATCAATGACTGATTGCTCCGGCGCAGCAGGCATATCGCGATTATCATGGTGACAGGTTCCCCAGCACCCTGCTCTATCAGCATAAAGCACATCATCGGTGGCAAACATAACGGCCAGTTTCACCTGATTATCAGGATCCATTTTACCGCCATCGGCAAAAGGCACCGGAGTGTGTTCAGTATCAGGCCATTGGAAACGCATATACAGTTTGGCATCATCATGCATGGTTTGAACAGTGACTGGAATACTGCCGCGCTTGCCTGGAATCGGAGTCGGCTCCAGTTTTTCGCCAGTGACAATTTTCTGCCCCATTTCGGCCGCTTCTTTATCATGACAACTGGCACAGGTATCACCCGCCATAAAAGGACGTTTACCGCCGTGTTCACTGCCTTTAAAAATCCATTCCATTGAGGACTGACCTGGATAGAAGAGCGTAATATCACGCGCAGACGCTTTGCTCCAGTCAATATTTGAGCTACTTGCCGCAGGTGCTGCTGCCGATGAAGCTGCTGGCGCGACTGTAGTAACAGGTGCACTGGCCTGCTTCTTAACTGCGTTAATTTCAGCATCAGCATTATCAAACCCCAGCTTGTAACCTAATGAGACATGATGGAAGCGACCATTGGTGTAGTCATCATGAATAGCAAAACCCAGGTTATACACTTTAGTCACATCCAGTGGAATATCATCTGCTGCATCCGACTTAAGCTTACGTCTCATTTCCACAACCCAGACATTACCCAGCTTAGAAGAAGTAAACTCAACACCGCCTTCTGATAAAAGACGCTCTGCCAGAATTGAACCATTTTCAGACTTATTGGTGCCTGCCTGATAGCGGTATAGATCCATAAAGCGTCCTTCCGTAAGCTCTAATTTCACTTCATCTTCTGTTTTCAGCTTATCCCAGCCGCCCAGCACTTTACCCCGACGGCCTTTGATTTCAACTTTAGTTCGGCTCTCGGTGATGTATTTAGTGATACCATTACTCATATCAACCTGATCTTTTTGCGCATAGGCATCAATGGCAGATTGCTCAGGTGCAGCCGGCATATCACGATTATCATGATGACAGGTTCCCCAGCAACCGGCCCTATCCGCATACAGGGTATCATCGCTGGTGATCATCAGTGCCAGTTTCATCTGATTGTCAGGGTCCATCTTACCGCCATCTGCAAAAGGCACTGGCGTATGTTCTGAATCTTCCCATTCATAACGCATGTACAAATAGTCATCATCATGTGCAGCCTGGACTTTAACCGGAATACTGCCGCGTTTACCCGGAATTGGAGTGGGTTCCAGTTTTTCACCAGTGACAATTTTCTGCCCCATTTCAGCAGTTTCTTTATCATGACAACTGGTACAGGTATCACCCGCCATAAAAGGACGTTTACCACCGTGTTCACTGCCTTTAAAAATCCATTCCATCGAAGACTGACCAGGATAGAAAATAGTGATCAGGCGATCAGGTACATCGCTCCAGTCAATACCGAATCCTGCTCCTGCAGCCGCAGAAGATGAAGCATCAGGTGCTGCATCACCTGCTTTACATTCACCCGGTACTTCTTTAATCACAGTTTTGGTTATGACTTTTGGCTTAGGCGGATTATTAGACAAATCAAGTGCCTTTTGTTGTTTGTCATTAACAGGTGACATCAATGTGGCATCAGGTTTCGCATGTACAGGATCAGGCTGAGAAAAATCTTCCAGCCATTCTTCATCCACACCTTCAGGCATGGTATGGGCAATTCCCTTATGGCAATCAATACAAGTATTGCCATTGCTCAGAGCAAATTGATGCTGTTTTCTGGCACGCGGTCTTTGATAAGCAAGACTCATGGATTCAAAATCATGACAATTGCGACATTCTCTTGAATCACTGGCTTTCATCCGTTTCCACTCATTGGTTGCCAGTTGAAGACGCTTACCATTAAATTTTTCCCGGGTATTAATGGTGCCCAGTATTTTGTGATAGATTTCATTCGATGCCTGAATCTTGCGCTTTATCTTATATATCCATTCCTTGGGCACATGGCAATCAGGACAGGTTGCTCTCACGCCGGAACGGTTGGCATAGTGGATGGTTGTTTTGTATTCCTGATAGACATTATCTTCCATCTCATGACAGGAGATACAAAACTGTTCGGTGTTGGTTAATTCCATTGCGGTGTTAAAACCACCCCATAGAATAATACCCAAAACAATAAAGAATATTGCCGCACCGACAGAAACTCCCATAAAGAGTTTACGACGCATAAAGCTTGGTGAATTCATAATCCCATACCCGTTCTAAATGTAAAAAACTATTGCAACTATCAGCTGAAAACAACTGAGAAAAAGCCTGTTTTGTTATTATTAAGCCCTTAGAAAGGGCATTAGATTACTATCTCTTTTTACAGGAAAAATATCCTTGATTTAAAACAATACTCGTCAATTATTTCTTATAGCGAATAATGTTTTAAATCAAGACTAACTAAAAAGC
>DAOVUK010000228.1 GCA_030632625.1 Gammaproteobacteria bacterium | reverse complement strand
TGGAGACTCCCAGGATGGCTGCCACAGTAGAAATGAGGGTAAACATTGAAATATCAGTCATAAGTTTTTCTCTTCTTTTTGTTGTTTGATTTGGTGAGCCTGAAGACCGCCGGCAATATAGATAAGTGCCAGCAGTCCAAATAAGTATGCTTGTACTAACGCTTCAATAATATGTAACATCATAATTGGGACAGGAACCAGAAACCCGGCTACCATGAGCATTAAAAGGGCGGCCATTTCCAGGCTCATCATATTACCAAACAGACGTATCGCCAGGGCAATGGTACGGGTAATTTCGCCAATAATATGAAAAGGTAAAAGTATTGGGCTCGGTTTCAGGTAATGACGCAGATAGTTTTTCACCCCCTGAGTACGAATACCAAACCAGTGTACGGACAAAAATACAAGACAGGCAAGTGCCGAAGTTGCTGACAGATCACTGGTCGGTGAATGCAGGCCGGGGATTAAGCCCGAAAGATTGGCAATAACAAGAAAAATCCACAAACTTCCAATAAAGGGCAGCAATTGTCTGGTATGTTGAGGTGCAATATCGCTGACAGCGTTTTCAAATGCAGAGACTACGCCTTCAATAGCCGTTTGCAAAGCAGATGGTTTGATTTTAAGATGGCGTGTAAGCAACCAGACCAGTAACCACAACAGCAATATAATGCCCCAGCTGATTATGATGGTATCAAAAATCTGCAGCGGGCCAATAGTCAATAATAAGCCTTCATTACTTCCCTGATCAGACATGCTTTCTGACATAATCGTTGTTACTCCCTGATAAACAGATAAACATTCATTACACCAATAATAAGACCCAGCAACAGCAAGCTCGCTGTCCAGAGAACTGAATAGTCTTCCTGCATTTTATCCAGCCATAACCCCAAATAGGCCCCACCGATAACAGGCACGATAAATAACAGGCCTAAAGTACTGAGATAAATTGTCTGTGACAATAGTGTATTCTGCTCCTGCCTGGCTTTTCTCATTCGATTGGCCTGTTTTTCAACCTGCTTTCTGAGCTGCTGATGTTGATTCATCACTTCCCTCGTCCCAATTGCCACATTCGCTTGAGTAATTCCTCCTCCATGTGTCGGATATTACCTTTTATACTGTCTAGTTGCTGCTCTTCAGATAAAAAACGTTCCTGCAAGGCCGAACTGATTCGTTCAAAATTATCATCGCACAGATAACGCCGGGTATTAATAAATAAAATATTATTTTCAAAATACAGGATGCCACCGGGAAGAGCGAGATATTGCCAGAGACCACCTTTATGAGCAGAATCATTGAGACGATAACGGGCAAGGCCGAAAATCAGTGATGTCATAAAGCGGGCATGATTTGCCTGCAATCCAAAACTGCCGGAGCTATCCTCTGCAACAAAAGAAGTCACATTATTGATATGTTCAAAGCCACTGGTATCATACAAATGCAAGCTAAACGTTTTCATGCCCAGTACCTTTAAGAGCGCCACGCATATAGCATTGCTGTTCATCAAGATCATCATAATGCCCCATCAAAAAGGCTTCACAATCATTTAAAGTTTCATTCAGGGAAACAGATACGCCATTTATTCCAGTATGTGCCTGTGTAACCCAGAATGGCTGAGTCAGGTAGTGCTGCAGTTTTCTGGCTCGCATCACTATAAGTCGATCCTTTTCTGAGAGCTCTTCCACACCCAGCATGCTGATAATATCTTCCAGTTCATGATAATGTGCCAGGTGTTCCCGAACGCCTTCTGCAATAGCATAATGACGGTCTCCCAGAGTTTGTCGATTCATCAGTTTACTACTTGAGCGTAACGGATCCACCGCTGGATAAATGCCTTTTCCTGCTTGCTCACGTGACAAAATCACAGTGGTATCAATATGCCCCAGAATAGTGGTTACCGCAGGGTCTGTCATATCATCAGCAGGCACGTAGACTGCCTGGACAGAGGTAATTGCTCCGTCCCTTGTGGACATAATACGGTCCTCCAGTTCTGCCACTTCAGTTGCCAGAGTTGGCTGATAACCGACTGTGGCAGGCATACGCCCCAGCAGACTGGATACTTCACTTCCCGCCTGAACAAAGCGAAAAACATTATCCATAACAAACAGCACTTCTTTTTTTAATGTATTGCGCAGATACTCTGCATAGGTCAGAGCAGACAGTCCAATACGAAAACGTACTCCCGGAGATTCATCCATTTGACCAAAAATCATCACAGTCTGAGGCATGACACCTGCTTTTTGCATCTCATGCCAGAGTTCATGGCCCTCACGAATGCGTTCACCCACCCCGGCAAAAACAGATACACCTTTATGCAAAGTCGTTACCGCATGCATAAACTCGGTAACCAGTACTGTTTTTCCAACGCCGGCACCACCAAATAATCCGGTTTTTCCTCCCCGGACAAAAGGACAAAGTAAGTCAATAACCTTGATACCCGTTTCCAGAATATTACTGACAGGTATCGCTTCTCCAAGTGAAATAGGACTACCATGAATATTACGAAACTCATCGGTAGACAGTGGCTCACCACCGTCAATCGGTTCACCAAATGCATTGAGCAAACGTCCGAGAATATCTTTAGAAACAGGGACATGAAGAGGATTGCCGGTATCATAAACGTCCATGCCGCGACAAAGTCCAGCAGTATAATGTAAGGTAATTGCACGTATATGGTGCTCATCAAGATGCTGATGGACTTCAAACAAATAGGTTTCACCATCCAGACGAGTTATCAACGCCTGACGTAGAGGTGGTAATTGTTTACAGGCGATAACCACTACGGGGCCGTGCACCTCGGTTATTTTTCCGATTAGCGATGATTGTGTCTGTTCAATCCGGGTGGAAGCATTCATTATCTTATCCATATACTTCGCTGACGACTATTTATTATATAAACCCAAGTGTGTTATTTCAAATAGGTAATTGAATTGACACCCTAAGCCCGGGATCATTATCCAGAAATTCTATGCTGCCCTTATGTGATTTTACAATGGCTGCTACCAGACTCAATCCAAGTCCATTTCCCTGATGATCGCGATGTTTTTCCAGGCGATAAAACGGTTCAAGTACTTTTTTACGTTCATTTTCCGGGATACCAATACCCGTATCTGCAATACTCACTTGTAAATATTGGCTATCTGTTGTGTTAATCAGTTCTGAGCTGACAGTGATTGAACCTTGCTGTGGTGTATATTTAATGGCATTATCAAAAAGATTGGTAAAAGCCTGGAAGAGCATATCTCTATCAGCATTTATACTGGTATTATTTCTTACTTCAAATGTAATTGAAATTTCTTTGTCTTCTGCCAGAGGTTCATAGAACGCCACAACATCGTCTAATAAATCATCAATGATAATACTGGTAAAATGTCCTTTATGAGCACCACTTTCTACTTTATTAATGCGTAACATGGCATTGAATGCTGAGAGAAGGTTATCCGTTTCAATTAATGCCTCCTGAATACCTTCTGATGTCGCCTGACTGCAATCGTTTTGAATCACTTCAAGACGTCCGCGTAATCGGGTCAGAGGCGTGCGTAAATCATGGGCAATATTATTGGAAATATTCTGCATTCCCTGCATGAGTTTCTCAATTTGATTGAGCATCTCATTAATGTTTTTTGCCAGTAGATCATAATCATCATCAGTACCTCTGGAGGGAATACGCAGGGAGAAATAACCCTGGCTTATCTGATAAATTGTGTCATTGATTAAGTTGATTTTTTTAATGGTACTAATACTGATAATAAAGCCGCCAATGGTGCCTAATAACAAAATAATCGCAATGCCGGTAATTAAGGAATTGAATATCATATGCTCTTGCTGATGAGCTGATTCGATATCCAGGCCGTTCATAAAAATTAAATTTTCCGGTAAAGACATCACCAGTATCCTGGCCGAATGATTTTGCTGCAGCGGATCATCAGTTAATGCGGATAAATCAATAATTTGCCAGCCAGCTTTGATATAAGGAATTTTGTTTAGATTGCCCGCAAGGATCTGCTTATTTTTTTTATTATAAAGAAGATAGATGGAATCATAGTTTTTTTGCTTCAGACTGATTTCAATGGCATCAATCAGTCGTTCTTTGCCGCCGGTATTGTAGATATTCTGCAAACGTTCCATATCGTATTCAATATGATGATCAAGCTGTTTATAAATATAGCCCACCGTGGACCAATAAATAAAACTTAATAAAATTAATGAAGACAGAATAAAAAGGGCAAAATACAAAAAAACCATTCGAAAAGTTGAATTGTGTGCTATTTTCCGAATACGCTGTTTAAAATCGAGGCTGGCAGCCTCATTGTTAACCGGGTTATGTGTTTTTAATAACATAACCTGCTCCACGGACAGTATGGATGAGGGCTTTAGCAAAAGGCTTATCCACCTTCTTGCGTAAACGACTCATATGGACATCAATCACATTGGTTTGCGGATCAAAATTATAATCCCATACATGTTCAAAAAGCATGATACGGGTAACAATCTGTCCGGCATGGCGCATGAGATATTCTAATAAACGGTATTCTGTGGCGAGCAGGTTGATATCCTGATGATCACGGCTGACCTTATGGCTTAACAGGTCAATTTTCAAATCTGCCAATTGCAGTCGGGTCTCTTGTCTGGTCTCTGAGCTATTATTTCTTTTGCCAAGAATTTCAATCCGAGCCAGTAGTTCTGAAAAAGCAAAGGGCTTAACTAAATAGTCATCAGCACCACATTGTAAACCCTCAACCCGTTGTTCAACATCGGCCATGGCACTGAGAATAATAACAGGTGTATTGATATCTGATGCCCGGATGGTTCGAATAATGGTTAAACCTTCAATGCCGGGCAGCATCCGATCGACAACCATGACATCATAACTTTCGGTGGTGGCAAAAAAAAGGCCTTCTTTGCCATCAGCCTGATGGTCTACCACATGATTATTTTCGCTCAGACCCTTGATAATAAAATCAGCCACCCGGAGATCATCTTCAATTAATAATATTCGCATTTTTTATATTCAAGTGTTCTTATATTCATTTTTTTGTTGTTGATTGTGTTTCAGTAGAGAGTCCTTTGCTTGTGAGCACATTTTTTTTGAGAGCAGTGTTTGATAGAACATTGTTTGATAAAACATGGATTGTTATTGGTGCAGAGACCAGTTCTTCAAAGGGTTCATGCTCTTCATCGCCAACAACCAGCTGCAGCGTATGTTTTCCTGGTGGAAGTGTTAATAAAACCTCCGTTTCGCCTAGTCTGAAATCAAGATGATTATTATCAGATGGAATAGGCTTATCCATTGCTAATTGACCCGTTTGATCAATCAGCAGATGATAATGGCCGGCTTTGTGAATATTTTCTCCAGCAGGTGTGATTTTAAAATGTTTAATGCCAAATCTGACTAGAAAAGGAGAGGTGAGCTGAGTATCATCCTGGGGTGAAATAATAAATGCGGATGCTTTGGTTGATACATTGTGTGACCATACATTGTTCATAGTAAAAACATTGATCAATAACAGAGCGCTTAATGCTTTCAGGACAGTGTATTTCATGTGATGTGTTTTCCTGATATATTGTGTTCAACAGATCCAATGGTGTTTGTCTGTATTGAACTGCCCGTCCAGGCCGTTAAATACACCTGATAACAAGAGCACTATGCCAATAACCAATAACAGTAACCATAACATAATACACCTCCTGGTGTGAAAATTTAAAATCACTCTTTAGGGCCGTGTGAAAATTTATTATTTCCAGGGCCCTGATTTAATCATCTTGTTGTCCTGACTAAGCTCAGTCAGCAGAATCATTAAAAAATGGACCTGTCATGCTCTGGGAGTTACTTTGTCCCATCCATCCCATTCCTTGCAGATGGTGATATTCACCATGTTGTAACCACATCAATGAGCCGGACAGGAAAAATAATGCTAATAAAACCAGCAGGAGAGCATTCACTGTTAAATTTTGTTTTTCAGTTTGTTTCATGATTATTCTCCTTTGTATGTCTGTATTCTCTAACTCCATTATATAAAAAACATCTTTCATCAACCTTACACAAACATTAAGTTTTTGTAATGTTTC
>DAOVUK010000240.1 GCA_030632625.1 Gammaproteobacteria bacterium | reverse complement strand
TGATTCAAAAAACAGCATCTGGGCGACACCTTCATTGGCATAAATTTTTGCCGGCAAGGGTGTGGTGTTAGAAAACTCCAGCGTCACATGGCCTTCCCATTCAGGTTCCAGGGGTGTGACATTGACAATGATACCGCAGCGCGCATAAGTTGATTTACCCAGACAAATGGTCAACACTTTTCTTGGAATACGAAAATATTCGATGGTTCTCGCTAAGGCAAAGGAATTTGGCGGAATAATACACACATCCGATGCAACATCCACAAAACTATTATCATCAAAATCTTTGGGATCAACAATCGCGGAATTAATATTAGTGAAAATCTTAAATTCTCTTGAGCAACGGACATCATAACCATAACTTGAAGTACCATAAGAGACAATTCTCTTACCATCAGCCTGTTTAACCTGATTATACTCGAAGGGTTCGATCATTCCCTCGTTTTCTGCCATGGAACGGATCCAGTGATCGGATTTTATACTCATAATAGTATGCTCATTCGTGGATTACTCTGGTTTATTAATCTGATTTATTGATATTTTGTTGCATATTATCCCTTTGATAAGCAAGAAAAACAAGCTGGCACCAGGCAATTGTGCCATTAACTGATGATGACACAGGCTAATTAGTGCCTATCCGTTAATTGATATTTTAGGCGAATAAATTCGCCCCTACAGAAAAAATTAACTAATAATTCAATAGGTTATTAAAATCTAAATTGTAGGGGCGAATTTATTCGCCTATTTACGGGTGGACACTAATTAAAATTATTCAATTTCACTATGACGAATATCCTGTCCTTTGACTAAATAAATCAGATACTCACAAATACTACAGGCATGATCACCCACTCTTTCCAGGGCACGAATGGTCCACAGAACATCAAGAGAGCTGTTGATTGAGCGGGGATCTTCCATCATATAAGTAATATGCTGGCGCATAATGGCCTCATATTCATAATCAACGTTATCATCTTCTTTTATAACACTCAGTGCCAGTTTTTCATCCACTCTGGCAAAAGCATCAAGCGCATCATGAAACATTTGCTGTACATGTCTGGCTAACTGGTAAACCTCATGATAGTTATTTTTTGGACGTGGGTGTTCAGCAAGCTGAGTGGCAAATCGAGCCAGACGTTCAGCCTGATCACCGACACGTTCAATATCACTGACGGCTTTGATCACCGTAACAATTAAACGCAAATCACCCGCAGCCGGCTGACGACGAGCCAGACATTGAGCACTTTTTTCATCAATGAGTTTCTCCAGGGCATTCACCCGACTGCCCTCTTTATAAACTTCATGCGCCAGTTTAACATCACCTTCAAGCAAAGCCCGGGAAGCATTTTCAAGCTGCTGTTCAACCAGACCACCCATGCTGAGCAGATGATTTTTGACCTCTTCAAGTTCATCATTATATTGCTGTGAAATATGTTTCCCGGTTCTGAAATTTTCCATAGATTTTCTCTGTTTTTCCTGTGTGAGAAGTCAAAAAATTAACCGTAGCGTCCAGTAATATAATCTTCGGTTTGCCTTTCTTGCGGATTGGTAAAGAGAGTACTGGTGTCCGAGAACTCAATCAATTCGCCCATATGCATAAACGCGGTATAATCTGAAACCCGGCCAGCCTGCTGCATATTATGAGTCACAATAATAATAGAATAGGTTTGTTTAAGCTCATAAATTAATTCCTCAATTTTTAAAGTTGAGATGGGGTCAAGTGCTGAAGCAGGCTCGTCCAGCAAAAGAATTTCCGGTTCAATGGCAATTGCTCTGGCAATAACCAGACGCTGCTGCTGACCGCCTGACAGACTTAGGGCATTAGCATCCAGTTGATCTTTCACTTCATTCCATAAAGCGGCACTGCGCAAAGATTTTTCAACGACTTCATCGAGAATGAGGCGGTTTCTTATTCCCTGTAACCTTAAAGCATAGGCAACATTTTCATAAATACTTTTTGGAAATGGATTAGGCTGCTGAAAAACCATACCTACTTTACGTCTGAGATCAGCGACATTAACAGATTTATGATAAATATTCTGCTCATCAATCAGAATTTCACCCCGCACCTGACAACAATCAATCAGATCATTCATGCGATTAAAGCAGCGCAGCAAGGTTGACTTGCCACAGCCGCTTGGACCAATAAATGAGGTGACTTTTTTTTCAGGAATCTGCAGACTGATATTACGTAATGCCTGTTTATCAGCATAATGCAGATTGAGATCATGCACAGTGATCGCTGGTTTTTCCTGATTAAACTTCATCATATTAATATTCAAGTCCTTTATACTTTTCTCTTAATCGATTTCGAACAGAAATCGCTGTGAGATTCAGCATAATAATAACCAGCACCAGTAATAATGCCGTTGCATACACAAGTGGTCTGGCAGCTTCAACATTGGGGCTTTGAAAACCGACATCATAAATATGAAAGCCCAAATGCATAAATTTTCTATCCAGATGTAAAAATGGATAATTACTATCCACTGCCAGGGTTGGTGCTAATTTAACTGCACCAACCAGCATCAGAGGGGCCACTTCTCCTGCTGCACGCGCAACTGCAAGAATCAATCCGGTGATCATAGCAGGACTCGCCATTGGCAGTATTATATATCTGAGTGTTTCAAATTTAGTTGCACCCAATGCCAGACTGCCTTCCCGAATTGCTGAAGGGATACGGGAAAGCCCTTCTTCTGTGGTCACAATAACGACCGGCAGCGTCAGTAAAGCCAGAGTAATCGAAGCCCATAATAAGCCTGGAGTGCCGAAGACTGGTGCAGGAGATGCTTCCGGGTAAAATAAGTCATCAATCGAACCGCCAACAAAATACACAAAAAATCCCAGACCAAAAACACCATAAACAATAGAAGGCACACCGGCAAGATTATGTACTGCAATACGAATGATTTTTACCAGCACTCCCTGAGCAGCATATTCACGTAAATAAATAGCGGTAATAACGCCCAGCGGGGTGACCATAATACTCATCAAAATCACCATTAATACTGTCCCGAATATGGCTGGAAAAATACCGCCTTCGGTATTAGCCTCACGAGGATCTTCACTGACAAAAACCCAAATCTGATGAAAATAGTGACTGAGTTTCTGTAGCGTATCCATCGCATTAGGTTTGGTGACCTGGACTATTTTCTCCAGTGGTACTTCAACTATCTGGCCGGATGCAATACCAATAAGAATAGAATCAGATGCCATTTTATCATAGTATTTTTGCACTTTGCTCTGTAGTTGAATAAACCTCTGATTCAAAGACTGACGTTCTTCTTCAATAAGCATTTGCTTCTTTTTTAGAAAAACATTTTCTCTCAGCTCATCTTCAAGTAATAATTTTTTCTCTTTTAAACGCAGCGTTTCCAGTCGATAATTAATAGCATCAATTTCATTGCCTGAAATATCTCCGGCCAGTTCATGTAATTCAATAACTTTTTTAAGACGTGACTGCATTGCCTTATAAGGTTCATCTGTCTGAATTGTATGGCCATTTTCTTTTATGCCAATTAATCGTCCATAAAGATTGCCCCATTCTCTGCGCTCAATGGCAAGCAGGTTTTCCGGATAATGCTTATTTACCACATCTCGATCAAGAATCCAGCGAAAATCCAGGCCATAAATATCACGATTTCCCTGTTTGAGCAAAATACGTTTAACCCGCTGTACATCTTCCGGCAGGTGAATTCCTGCATCTCTGATCTGTTGAGCAAGCACCGTTTCTGACTCTCGAATCTCACCAATAAGAACGGATTTTTTTTCACCATCAACTAACTCAGCTTCCATCAAATCAGCTGGCCAGAAATGTCCCAGGCCATTATAAGCAATCAGTGCTAACAAACCAAAAACCATAAGCAGGCTGGTACTCACTGCCGCAGCATTGAGCCATACCCAGGGTTCTCCTGAGCCAAACCAGTTTCTAAGTTTGAAAAATATTGTCATGCAAATTTCACTATCTATTCATTGATGTACTTCAGATTTATAAATTACTATACTTTTTACGCAGGTTCTGTCGAATCAATTCTGCAATGGTATTAAACATAAAAGTAAAAATAAACAGCACCAGAGCCGCCAGGAACAATACCCGATAGTGGCTGCTCGCCACCTCTGATTCAGGAATTTCCACAGCAATATTTGCTGATAAAGTCCTCATACCCTGGAAAATGCTAAAGTCCATTACCGGGGTATTACCGGTGGCCATCAGGACAATCATCGTTTCACCAATCGCCCGACCAAAACCTATCATGACTGCAGAAAAAATAGCCGGGCTGGCAGTCAGGATAACGACTCGAATAAGTGTTTGCCAGCGAGTTGCACCCAAAGCCAGTGAACCCAAAGTAAGATGTTTTGGTACGCTGAATACTGCATCTTCGGTAATAGAAAAAATAGTCGGTATTACGGCAAACCCCATGGCAATACCGATAACAATTGAATTACGCTGGTTAAAGCCAAGACCCAATTCATTGTCTAACCAGCTTTGCATATCACCATCAAAAAAGAGCGCTTCCATTGGTAAGGAAAGAGTAAAAGTACCCCAGGTGACCAGTATCAAAACCGGCATAAGTATAAATGCCTCCCAGCCATCCGATACGTACTGGTGTATTCTGGCGGGTAAGGAATGCCATCCCCAGGCAGTTAATAAAACGCTAAGGGGCAAAACAAACAGCAGACTAAACACTGCTGGTAAATTATCCTCAATAAGCGGTGCCAGCCACAAGCCTGCCAGAAAGCCTAAAATAACAGTCGGCAAGGCTTCCATTATTTCAATTGAGGGTTTAACAAAACCTCTCACTCTGGGTGTCATAAAATAAGCAGTATAAATTGCTCCCATAATGGCCAGAGGGATGGCAAATAACATGGCATAAAAAGCTGCTTTTAAAGTGCCGAAGGCCAATGGCGTTAAACTAAACTTGGGTTCAAAATCATTGCTGGCAGAAGATGATTGCCAGATGTACTCAGCTTTAGGGTAGCTTTCGTACCAGACCTTGTCCCACATTGAATGCCAGGAAATTTCCGGATGTTCATTGTCCACTGACCAGAATGCTGCATCAGCCTGCTCATTTACAGTCAGTAGATAATTTGCCCGTGGTGCAATGGCCACCTGTGATAAGCTGTTCGGCGAGATTTGCTGCAGCAATAAAGTTTTTTCAGCGGTGGTATGATAAATTCCGAGAAAACCCTGTTTATCTATTGCCACAAATCCTTTGCGCTGCATTTCAGATAAAATCCGGATAATTGGCGCCTGTTGAGCATTAAATTCACGGATGAGTTTTAATTGCTCCCCTTCACCATCTATCTTGACTGGAAACCACTGCGAAATTCGCCCGCTTTGCTGGCCCACTAAAATGGAAATGCCGCCGGTCAGATAGCTCACTATTGTCACCGGATCAGATGGTTCCGCCAAAACGAGCTGCTGGATTAATTCCGGCGGACTTTTAAACCCGATAGAAAAGAAATCAAGCAGGCTGCGACCAGCCTCATCCTGATAGACTACAAAGAGCTGGTTCTGATCTTTATTCAGTAATATTTGCCTGACAGTTCCACTGGACAGTGAACCGGCAAGGGGGATTTGTGAATCAATTCGTTCAAAAGAGGCTTCACCTTCAGGGAAAGAGGCTTCACCTTCTGCAAAAGAGGCCTCATCTCCGGAAAAATATTCAGCATGAGTCTTTGAATCCTGTTTGATAAAACGGCTTAATAAAAGACGTTTATCTTCCGTCAGGGCAACAATCGTTAATTTTTCTTCATTTCTTTCAACAGCAATCTGCTTGAGTGCC
>DAOVUK010000429.1 GCA_030632625.1 Gammaproteobacteria bacterium | reverse complement strand
ATTCCCGTGATTATGATGTTCAGCAGCACAAAGCCGAAGTTATTCAGGAATTTGAAAAACGCTTAAGTCAGGTTTTCCCAGAAGGTTTTAAAATTGACCGTATGGACTTTGGAATGGATAAGCAGCATTAAGCTAGCGACTCAGGCAACGTCCAACTGATTTTTTATTACAAACACTGCCGTCAAACCAGATGGTATTGGTGAGTATTGTGCCTGTTAACTTGATTTTTGACGCTTTTGCCCCCGTCAGATCGACATAACTTAAATCTGCTTTAGTAAAAATTGTGCCCCTGAGAACCGCCCCGCGCAGATCAGCAGCACGCAAACTTGCGCCTGTTAAATTAGCCCCTGTCAAATCCGCATGAGACAAATTGGCATAGTCCAGTTGACTTGCCTGTAAATGCGCTTTATTAAAACGGCTATTTTGCAGCAGGGTATTTTTAAAACTGCTGCCCTTGAGACTCAGATTGCTAAAGTCTTTACGCTGCAAATGACAGCCATCAAAAATAATACCATCGCGCCCTTTTGCTGCACAATCAATTTGCGCCAGCGGGTTTTCAGGGGTAAACATAAATATTGCAATAATCAGCCCTGAAAATACCAAAATCAGACTAAGAATTCCTAAAACACCTGTTGTTTTAATTTTTAAATGGGTTATTTTTTTTCGTGGTGTATAAATTTTTTCTTTACCGCTGGCATCAACTTCACGAACTTCACTACGTTCATCAGCCCATCTTCTGGCTGCTCTGAGACGCTCTTTATAATTAGCTTCATGACGCTGTTTGATCACCTCAGGCATAATTTCAGGTATTGATGAAGCTTTACGCCAGAGCTCTTTATCCTGACTCAACAGATCATTGGGATGGATACGACCTAATAAGATATTTTTACTAATAAGCCCGGTAGCAAAAGGCCCTTTTACCCGGCCATTGGCCTTGAGATACCATAATTGAGTTTCTTTATTCATTATATGCCTAAAATTTTTATTTTTAGTTTATACTTCTTAATATACAAAAGAATAGAACATAAATCGTACTGTCCCGGATAAAATATGAGCAGACACAGGAACAATGCAGCCCATTGACTTATCAAAACTCGCTGCTGAAATCAATAGAACTGAGTCCGACAACAGCTCTGTCAGCAGCAAAGATATAAACACTAAGCTGTCTTCTGCGATGGTAGAACAGCAACGTGCTGCCATCGGCCTGTTATTAAAACAAACTCTGCAAAAGCTGAGCAATGATGGTTTATTGAGTGTTAATACCCAAAAAGCCATACTGAGTGCAAAAAATATCTTACCCGGTGAATTTACTCAATTATATATTCAGGATAAAGTTCAACAGCATAAATTAGCTGAAATATTAGCGACAACACAATTAAAACCTGCACAATTAACAATCGGCACGGTCAATCAGTGGTTTTCAGGGCAACTTATTCAAAGTATAGTCTATCAGGGCACACAAAACGGCACAGCCTCATTATTAGTCACTGAGACAGGTCAATTTAGTCCCGCTCTTCTTGCACAATTAAGTATTTCGCAATTAAGCAATAAACTTGTCAATAATGAAATTATTAAGCAGACACAAGTTGCTCAGATAAAAACCGAACTGGCGCTTCAACCAGGGCTGCAATTATTACTCCAGGTCAATAAACATGCCTCCGGGGTGTCATTTGAGCTTAAACACTCACCCAAAGAAAGTAATCTGATCAGCCAGTACATTAATCAATTAGTCACAAAACAACAAGCACTACCACAATTAATGGCCTCACTAAAAGCGATAGCCATTCAAGCGAACCAGGCCAATCCTTTATTTACTCCACAATTTAAAACTCAGGTTGAAACAGTATTACGGCAATTCCCACAACTTTCTCAATTATCAACCGCTACAGAAGTTAAAAATGCAGTGAACAATTCCGGTCTGTATCTGGAATCAAAAATAGTCAATTCGACAGTAAAAAGCCCTGGTACGATAACAAACGTTGCAAACACTCCGACAAGCGCAGCTGATAATCAAATGGCAGCTGCTGATTTGAAAGCCGGTTTGTCCAGACTGGTCAGTTTAATAAAAAACAATGAGGCCATTTTTCTGCCTAAATTACTATCAGCTGAAAGTAGCTTATATAAAAATATTGCATTTGACAGTTTCATAAAAGCACCGCTTCATTCATCAACATTTTTTGACCTGCCGGGCAATGTGTCCCATGCCCAGGTTCAGAAACCTGTACCGGACGCCAGTTTATTTCAATTAAATAACCATCTTTTACTGCAAAGCAGAATTCTTGATCAATTAGAGGGTGTTTTATCCCGAATTGTAGTAAACCAGCTGCAAACCAGAGAAACGGGTGAGCAGTCTTTTTTGAATGTTGAACTCCCCTTTCGTCACAATGATCAACAGGAAGTACTGCAGCTGAAAATTCGTGAAGAGTTTAAAGACAAAGAAGCGCAGCAAGGTAATAAAATCTGGACAGTGAATATGGCTTTTAATCTGCAGTCACTGGGTGGTATCCGCATCTATATAACACTGGACAAACAGGATCTCGCCATTCAGTTCTGGACTGAGAAACAAGACAGCCGACAGCTGCTTCAACATTATTTTAACTTACTCAGTGAACGCCTTATTGATGCAGGCTTTACTCTTTCTCAGCTTGCAGCCTTTCATGGAATGCCTGAAGAAGCTGAAACTGAGCAGAATAAGACACAATTTATTATTGATGAACGGGTCTGAGACTATAAACGGGTCTGAGACTATAGAAGCCTTCAGATAATATGAAGCCTTTAGCCGAAAAAAAGCATATGAGCAAAAAAACAACTGAAAACAATAACCCTTATAATAATGACAACAAGCCATTCAAGCAGGCCATTGCCTTGCATTATGATGAACAAATTTCAAATCCCATCCCCAAAGTTACTGCCACCGGACAAGATGAAATTGCCAGACAAATCATTGAACTGGCCAAAGAACATGGTATCCCTATTCATGAAGATCCGGATTTAGCTGTGCTATTATCACAACTTGAACTCTATGAAGACATCCCGGAAGCACTCTATCGTGTTGTCGCAGAAGTCCTGGCCTTTGCTTATATTGTTTCCGGTAAAAAACCGCAGGGATATCATTCTAAATAGCCCCTCGTTTGTTTATAGAAATGACTTCTTGCACCTGAAAAGCTATCTAACGGCAGCAGGCAACGCGTCTGGGTTCCCGTATTTCTCCACCACAGTAATGTAGGCTTTTTTTCCAGCCAAGCACGTGATCGCACTTCATGTTGTTGCTGAGACATAGGCCGCCAAAGTGCGTTCTTCCATCACTCGTAACACGTGCGAATCCCCCCGTGACTTCTTCGAGTTCCTTTTCCTTGTCAGCT
>DAOVUK010000063.1 GCA_030632625.1 Gammaproteobacteria bacterium | reverse complement strand
GATGTTAAATTTATCTTTGATGAAAATAAAAAGGGTGACTTTAATGTGAGTGGTTTAGACAGTGAACGATTTGTACAGGATACTCTGGTGCCGAAGTTTGGTTTTCAAATGATTCGTCCGGTATTAATTCCTCAGGTGAAACAAGGCCTTCGTTCACAAAGTTATAATCTCGACAGCCATCCATTTAATGTGAATTATACACTGCTGGATATTGATAATGGTCTGGTTCAGTTTCAATATAATCTAAATCGTAAAGATGGCAATAAACTGCATTTGCTGGAACGTATTTATTTTAACGCAGATTCACTTGAGACGCTTCGTGAAGGTATGTTTGCCGGAAAATATTTTGATAAAGAAGCGGGTACCTTCAAATTGGTTTTTTATCCGGCAATGGGACAGACATCACCTGCTAAATAAAGAAGGGAATTTAAGAACACCTTTCGCCTGAAGTTCTGCCTCATCTCTTTTGCAGGGAAAGTTCTCCCTGCAGAGGAGTTGAATGTTATAAAGCCTAATATCTTTTTGGTGAAAGTTTAATGGTTTTTCGTTTTGGCAAATCAAACTCTTTTGGTAATGGTGTATCGGTAAACCAGTTGTCACTTTTCTCATCGCGCCACCAGGAAACTTTATGGCGGATGGAATTAATTTTTACACTGGTATCGAAACGATATTCAATTATCATGTGAGATTCAGCTGTATCCTTAGTTTCACTCAGTGCAGAACTGAGGACTTCAGTATGTGTCACCTTAATCGTATCCAGATGGCTCAAAAGTTCGTTATAGGAGGGGTTTTTATTAGTTGAAGACTCTTGTTCTGCTGAAGGCTCATCGCGGTCAGATTTTACTGCCATTAGCTGCAATTTCTCAGAATTTTCAGCACTGGGCTTTTCTGGTCGGTCTCTTGTGAGTTGGAGTACATTTGTCCATTCACCCCAGCGCATAGAGGCGAGATACAAATCTTCAGATTTTTGAAAGCGGTTAATGGCACTACTGCTGTCCAGTTCTGCACAGGCTGATACCAGGAGTAAGGTCAAACATGAAATGATGAATGCTGAAACTGTTTTTTTTATTCTAAGCAAGATAATATCCCTTATTGTTTTGAATACTTTTTCCAACCAGTCGAACCCGGACAGTCCTTAGATTTTTATGTATTTAGCAGGCTAAATCAAGCGCTATCTCAATAGTAATCGGTCTTTTAAATAAAATAGCGGTAATTATTACAAGGGTAACATTGAATTCTAAGCAAATATCCTCATATATTCATGAATCGAAGTAGTAAACCATCAAGTATGATGTCCGGGATCAGCCATGTCAGAATATGAATTGTCAGATGTCATTGCCATATTTCATAAAGGTTCTGACAGCCTGACTCAATTTTTTGCAGAGCAGGGGCGTTCAGATAATGATATGCTTCTGGCGTTTGATGAAATTGACAAATTTTTATCCAGTGCAGAAAAAATTTCATCCGATACTACTCAAATAGAATTATTTAATGCCCGCGGCAACGAGCTGATTTTATTAATTGATCGTTTGCTGGTCTTTTCCTCACAAATACAACATCAGGAAAGTTTTGCTTATTTTGAAGAATTTCTATTTCTGTTCAGTCTCTGGTTTGCAAAGTCTGGCGGCACCATCTCTAAACTTACCCCTATTGTTAATCTCATAGCAGCGCTTTCCAATCGTCTCAGAGATCAGCTGGAACTGAAAAAATTACTGGCAAATATTGAAATTCTCATCAATGCAACCGAGCAGGCCATTCAGGATGATATGGATGATCGCGATCCCCGCCGTCCCTGGCGTGTTTTATTACTGAATTATGCTATTACTGCCACTCGCACCCATGAACCCGCTTTGATGGACAGGACATTTCAATTTCTGATTCACAATCTGCCGGACGATTTAAAACAATTTTTTAGCGAAGGTATGGGCCAAATGACGGCGCTTAATTATCCGCAGCCAGTCAGGGATGTTATGGAAAAATACTATCGGCAATATGCTGCCAGGGAAATTAAAAAGAATTGAAAATTATGGCAGCAGTTAAATTGGCACTGCAATGGTTTATCCCTGTAACTACGGCTATGTGCCGCATACATTATCTGATGATGGTGATGCCGTTGATGTTTTGGTTGTTACGCCCCTGCCGCTGCAGTTCGGCTCGGTTATTCAGTGTCGCCCAATTGGTCTGCTGCAAATGGAAGATGAAGCAGGCGCGGATGCAAACGTGGCATTGTAAGAAAGTTGAGCACGTTGACGTTGTCGACAAGTCTGTCTTGATGAAGTAAGACGAAAGTCTTATCAGTCAGCTCTTATTTGAGCTAATGGCTTTTTTTATTGGTGTCGCGGTGAATCACTTGTTCCCATACCATGGTAGAGACGTTGCATGCAACGTCTCTACGTCCCGTGCGGAATACTGAAGTACAGTCTATTTGATCTTGATGCTGACTGGATTTTCATTTATTATTAAAGCTTCTCTTATCTAACATAAAATTCTACCACCGTCTTATTTGCTATTTTGATGTTAGCAAAGCGACAGCGGCAAATTTTATTTGGCTGAAGGCTCTTAGAAAACAGCTGAAGGCTCTTAGAAAACAGCTGAAGGCTCTTAGAAAACAATTGCATATTAATATTTTAAAGTGAGTTTATAGATGTCAGAAAGACCTGAAAGCTTAATGCCGCCGATTGAAGGCAGCTGCAGCGCTAAAGAAGTCTTTGCTTTACGTGCGCTGGGAGACAGCATGGTACCTGAATTTGAGCATGGTACAGTGATTATTATTGATCCTGAAGCAGTAGTTAAAGATGGTTCTTATGTAATTGCCAAGGTTGAAGGTGAATTTATTTTCAGACAATTAAGAATTCATGATGATAAATATTTTTTACAGCCTCTTAATGATTTATATGAAACCATAGAAATTAGTGGTATTGATGCCTTAGAAGGGGTGATTGTACAGGCCGGCAATCGACGTAAAAATATGAAAAAATATAGTTAATCCATTCGTAACTATTCAGCGTGTTTAGATTTTGCCTCAGAACAAGGCGTTTTTGTCCTTCTCTTTAAATTGTCACAGACGCTGTGAGCGTATACAAATACGTGACCATTTTCTAGGTGCCCCTTGAGGGTAGAGGGCAAAAACAACGCAGTTATGTGGTAAAAGATGAATACGCTGAGTAGTTACATCCATTCTTGCTTATCTTCCAGACTTGCCCGTTACAATAAAATTTAAAAACCTGTTTCAGCAGCAGCCTGTCCCGGCTAAAAACGGTTGTTCACAAAGCCTCCGGGTTTGCCAACAGTAGGCGCTTTAGGCGAATGGTCACAATTTTGTGACGTACCCTGAAAAATAACAAACAGTCCTCGTTTTAAGAGGAATAAATTTGTTATTTTCTTGATTATTTCATCATCCTCACCTAATTTTAATAATGATTGTAATGCAATTTTTCTGCTTACTTTCATTGCATACCAACATGCCATTTATTTCATTATCTTTATCATCAATTATCAGGTATTGATCCGGTTTACTTGAACAGGAAGTGTTAAATGACGAGTAGCATTAGTGCTGCCTTTAATGGTGCTGATAATTCTTGCGACTCTTGTGATATTGAGCAAAACAAAAGTTCCTCCTTCTGGCTGGGCAACCTGCTCTTACGTATTATTTTTCTATCATTGTTATTGAGCATGGGTGTTGTTGCGCTTATTTCGTATTTTTGGCAATTACCCGCAGGTTTTAAACAGGGAGAACTGAGCCTCTTTCTGTCATGTATTTTTATCGTTCAGATGGTTTGGCATTACTTTGCTCTTTTTGAGCTGCAGGATGAGGGCGTGGTACGTAATCAGCAGTCGGTATGGATGCTCTTTTGCCCGAATCGATTACTAATTACCAGTCTGACTATTTTTCTGTCGGTGATTGTTTTTTACTGGAATTATCTTTTTGTGCCGGAAAAACCGGCGTTTATTTTTGCTCTCTTTTTGATTATTTTTGTGCCTCAATTGTTTGTCCGGATATGGGATGTTCTGGCAAAAAAAGACACCAGTATTTTTGCCGCTTGTATCGCCCTGGCACTTGTTACGCTGATTATGTGGGAAGAAATTCGTTATGGAATCGGCTTTCGGTATATGACTGCTCAAGTTGAAAAAGTGGCTCAATTAAAAATTATGCCAGGCAAGCCGCAAAGTTGGGATATTCCCATTCCAGATAGTCCCCGCTGGAAGCGTGACGGTATGACCTATTATCCACAGTTGTTTGATGTGTTAAATGATGCAGGATTTCAGGTAGACAAAGAGACTCACCTGGTTTTAACCCCCCAGGCAAAAAAGCTATTTGATATGGGGATTTTCCCTTTTAACCATTATCAGGGTAAGGCGTTTTCTGGCCTGAAAATAATGGATCGTCATAAAAAAATAGTTTATCAATATCAGCATCCTAATCAATTTAAAGATTTTCAACATATTTCACCTTTTATTTTAAAAGCACTATTAGTCTGGGAAAATGATAAATTGCGGCATCTGGTGTTTGATAAAAACAAAGGTGATGCTGAACTCAATTATTTAATTGAAGGGCCCCGGATGATTAAGAGTGCATCTGAGTATGTACAATATAAGATCACTGGCGAGGGTTCCTATTCTGGCGGCAGTACCCTGATGACAACGCTGGAAAAAATTACTAATACACCTGGCGGCAGAACCCATAGTATCACCGATAAGATCAATCAAATGATTGGTGCAGGCATACATTTATATGGCGGCAGCACTGATATTAGCTCAGCTTCTGGCTCTGGCTCAGGGTATGAAAGTGACAATGGCAGGCGGGTTAAAAAAGCGCTGGTTGATTTTCTTAATACCGTACCAATGGCTGGCGGGCCGAAATCTTATGCGGGTGAGTTATTGGGTTTTGGTGCAGCCTATTATGCCTGGTTTGGTTATACCATTGATGAATTGAATGGGCAGTTAAAAAGTAAAGACAGGCAACTTCGTTCTCAGGCCTATAAAAACATCTGTAGTTTAATTGTAGCCATTCGTCGTCCCAGTCAATTGCTGCTGGCACCTGAAGCAGTAGCAAGACAGGCCAATGTACTTTTGTCACGGCTAAAGAAAAAACAATTAATTAATTCGGCCTTATATGTGAAGGCCAGGGCAATGAAGCCGGAATGGCGGCCCCAGAAAAATCATCGCCTTAAACTGGATTATGCCTTACACCGGGAGGCTTCAAGTGCGCGCAATCACTATACTCATCTAATACGTCAGGCCGTTGCCAGAAAATCAGGTAAAGCAGAGTCAAAGAAGATTAATTTACAAACGGTTGATAATATGCCGGTTGCTATCGAAATGACCACGGACTCTCAACTGGAAAAGGATATTCGCGGCATTTTAGATGATATGTATACTGGTGTCGCGCAAAAATCCCCCTTTGTCCAGGGACGTCAGAAAGGTCTGCTGCAGAGTCTCAGTCTGGATGAATTAAAACAGATTCAATATGGTGTCATCGTACTGGAAATAGATGCAGAGCGTCACTGGAAGATTCTGGCCAATACAGACACACAGTCAAAAGTGGTTTATAACCCGGCAAAACAGGGACGTTTTCAATGGGGTTCAACCGCTAAACTCAGAGTGCTGGTCAACTATCTGATGATAATTCATGATGAAGCACTGCTTTTACAACAAGAGTTATTATCGTCAACTTTTAAGGATTCCGGCAGTAAACAATATAAGCAGTCCAGTTTGCTTAAAGAATATAGCAAGTCATCTGTGACCATCAAACGGCTGCTGGCTTCTTATCTTAAAAAATACCCTCAGGCAACAATGGAACAAATTTTAGCCTGGGCCATGTCACGACGATTTTCAGCAAATCCGGAGAGCAAATTTTTAACCGGGGAAAGCTGGCATGAATTCCATAACTATCAGAAAAGTGATGATCGGAAAAACCCTAACCTATGGCAAATGACGACTGAATCAATTAACGTATCTTTTGTGCGATTAATGCGCGAGGTCGTTGATTATTATATTGATCAGTCTGGTTATGACAAAATAGCGATTTTGACAGACAAAAAAAATTCAGTCAGAAAGAAAATCATCGATAATTCGGTTAAACAGGAAGAAGCAGTTTATCTTGATGGTTTGAATTTTTTTATTGAAGGTATTCAAAGCTCTTTTTCTGATTTTGCTCTTGCAGATGAGAAAACTATAAAAGAACATCTTGCTGAAGAGACTCTTGATGAAAAGAAAGAGGTAACAAACAGGGAAATTATTATCAGAGCCAGAGAATTTGTCAAGACAATGAACTTGCCTGTTGATAAAGACTCTGAAAATAAATCGTATAATAGCGCTTATAGTAAAGAACTGGAGAAATACCGCAGACTGACATCATGGTTTAAGCGAATTACTGACTATGAAAAAAAATGGCTGCTTGCCCGTGTTCGCCAGCAGCATAGCCGATACTCTGAGCCTGAGTCTGATGCACTTACTGTAGAGCAGGCAAGAATCATTGAGCAAACATCAAACTGGCTAAGAACAAGTAAATTCTGGATAAAGAATACCTTGTATACTCATATGGAACGTCAGGCTTTTAGCAAAGGGGTGACACCCGCATGGCAGAAGCTGGGTTATCCTTTTAAGGTGTCGCCTTCTTATGCGGTTGTTTTAGGCAGTTCTGGTGATACACCTATGTCATTGATTGAACTGGCCGGAACTTTGTTAAATGATGGTCTGCATGAAAAAAATATTTCTTCAATTGAGCGTATTATTCTGGCCCCGGGGAGTGAATTTGAAACACCATTTAAGATTGAATATCAACAGGAGCGTATTATTCCCAGGGCCATTGCTATTGTGGTGAGAAAAGCAATGGCAGGTGTTTTACAAAAGGGTACAGCTGTTTTTGCGTCCCGGCATCCTTTGATGCGATATGTACAGTCAGCAGGCGCAAAAACAGGTACCGGGGATAATCGATATAACCAGAAGCCAATCAATCGTTCTGCGGCCGTGCTCAGTGTGCTGGATAGTGGGGAGGGCAAAGCAAAATATGCGATCTGTATTACCATGAGTGTCACTGAAGGCGATATTGAGCGTTATAACTTTACCAGTAAAGTTCCGGTAAGAATTCTATCCCGGATTGCTGATCATCTTAGTCCTATTGTTGCTAATAAAACGGCTGCAGAATTGAAAACTGAATTGGCTGCAAGACATGATGTCAAAACAGAACATCATCATCTGGCTTCGGTTTCTTCATCGCCGGGTAAAAGTCGCCTTAAAATTAAAAATCACCAGAATGCTAAACCAATAGCTAAGCTGATGGATGATTCGGATCAGTTGTTTAAAAATTTATTTTGAATGAATTTTAGCAATAAATATCAGTCTGCATTTTCTGGTGGTTTAACTGCCATTCATATTAAAAAACCGCTTCTGTCTCTTTTAGATCTATGGCCCGCCCACCAGTTTCGGTACCCGTGATGCCTTTGAAGACATGATTTGTCCTGATGGTATTTTAAGTGAAATTGGTTTGATTGCTCTGCCGGAAGAACGCAGAACTGCAATCAGATCCCGTGTTGCTAAAAATACGAAATTGACTCTGGATGATCTGAGCAGAGCAGTAAGTAAGCTTCAGTGCATCTCTTTTGTGACAGTTATTACCGGACAGGATTGTTTGGATAGTGTTGCACAAAGAGTACCTGATCTGATTTTACTTGGTGAAAGCATGCCTCTTGCTGATGATCATGAAATGAAAAAGATGTTACGGACCAATACCCGATATAAGGAAATGAAGAACAGGCGAAGCGTTTGAACGGCGTAAGCATGATCCCTTAAGACAATGGAAGCTCTCTGAGATTGATGTGCAGGCTCAGGAGCGTTGGGATGATTTTACTAATGTTAAATATGAAATGTTAAAAAACACCCATACAGCTGCAACACCCTGGACAATTATTCGTTCTAATAATAAATATAAGGCGCGTTTAAATGCAATGAAGACAATTTTAAACAGTGTGACATATGAACGTTTAAATCCGGATTTAGATTTTGTTCCAGATAGTGACTTAGTGTTTTCCGGTGCACATGAAATTGAAATAATGGAAGCTCAGCGATTGCGTGAAGGTAAGTTTATCAGCTAATAATGCAGCATGTCTCTTATACCCATGATACTTGAAAATGCAGACTTCGTTATTTTAACTTAAAGCCTCAATCATGTAGTACTTATACACTCAATCGGCTCTAAGTCAAAATGCCTCGCTGCGCCCCGGAGGAAGTGCCCTTGGGGTGCATTTCCAAGTATCACGGGTATATAAAAACGCCTCATGAAGAAGGAGGAATCTCAAACCAGAGAAAGTAGTGCATTTGAAAGTAAAGCGGGATCGTAATAAGGGGCACTTTCAGGTGATATCAGCCTGGTATCAATAATTTCTATACCCTTTTTTTTCAGCGTTGCAAGGTTCGAGCCGTTATAATTGCCATGCTTACTATCAAGCAATACGAAGTTCAGCAAGGCATCAGTTGATACAGCGGGTGAAGCTTGTTTCATCATGGATAAGAGTGAATCAATACTTTCCCTGAGTGTCATGCCAAACTGCTCTGGATCATTACCGAGATTTGGAATAAATACCTTTGGATTGTTATTACTGGCAATGGCAGAAATAACACCTTCCGGCAAAAGGTTGGCCATTAAACTTGAATAAAAACTTCCCGGAGGGAAACAGATTAAATCTGCATTTTGAATCAATTTACGATTTTTTTTGCGTATTATGGCTTTGGCCGGCACATATTTGTCTGGATGTGATGACAGCATGAGATGTTTGATTCTGGATTGTATCGGCATGACCTCCTTGCCTGTCATTCGATGCTGTCCCACCAGAATCTCTCCGGATTTGAGTTCTGCCGCAAGGTGGAGATCATCATTGATGATGGCCCGGACAGTACCTTGTACATTGACCAGCTTGGAAAACAGGAAAATAACCGGATCCAGATGCCTATGGTTATTTAAGTAGCCTCCAGCCAGTGCCAGATTGCCAATACTGGCGCCTTTCAGATCAAAATTTTTGGGCATCTGCCGGGTAAAAAATCCCAGCAGGTTACGTATTAACCGGCGCATAGGATTGGGAATAGCCTGGATTAACGGATCGTTTCCTTCAACCATCGCCATGAGCTGCTGCAAGAGTATTTTTTGTGATTGATGCATGGATAGACGATAAGTAAACAGACGATAAACTTCCGGGTGTCCGGTGATTGTTTCATCAGCCAGGGCAACCATACGACTGCGTAAGTCGCCAATTGCCGGCATAGCAAAAGCATCGCGTAACTTGGCAGAGCTGCCGCCTGAATCAAATGGTGTGACCAGATGAATGGAGTTATAAGTAAAATTTTTTAAATGCTGGCTGAGTCCATTGAGTGCACTGCCGCCAGTGAAAAATAAAATTTTCGGTCCGAGTTCCGGAACCTTACGATATCGGCTAATTCGTATGGGATCAGGAATAGACGCGCTTCGGGTGACATTGATTGTTTTCACTTATGCTCAATTTACCTTATATCAGGTGATGCTCAAACTGGATTTTTGTTTTTTCTTATCCGGTTCAGTTTGCCATTTGATGCGAATATTAACACGGTTGTCATTGCCATCCTGAGAGGCTGAGACCTTAAGCGCTAATAGACCGCGAGGATGCATGATAATAGTATCTTCTTCATCACTAAAGGTGAGTTCATTTTTTTCAATACCTTTGGTAATGGCTTTTAAAATAGCCAGAATGGATTTATTATCCTGTATAGACTCATGGCGAAAATTTGACTTACTGTTTTTCATTGCCTTACTCATTAATTTGCTGCTCCACATTAGAGCGTACTCTGTCAGGTTGAAAAATTTTTACTTGTGGAGAATCAGTACTGATCCCTTTAATTTTACCTGTTGGGCTGATGCTTGTCACGCCAGCACCAAATTCAGCCAATCCTGCCTTTTGTCTTGAATTTCTATCTAATGTAACATCACATTGAAAATGCAGCATACCTGAACGGAGACTGATATTCTGCCCTGTTGTCTGGCTGACATGACCATGTACGATAGCATGAATTCCAAGACGATGCATACGCTTTACACCCTTATTGTTTAACATCGGATCAGTCTTGCGGTATTTTGTTCGTAGTAGATTAGCGATGGATCCGTAATAAAATTGGCATAAATCTTCATTCAAAAGTTTCTGATAGCGTTTATTTACTTTTTTTATCAGGCCATTGCCAATCACTATAGCGGGTTGTGTGTTGGATGATTTTATGAAGTTTTGTTTTGTCTGCTTTTTGTTTGCTGTCGGCATGAAAAATTGGCCAGTCCATGCTTGAATCAGACACTTCTGGAAATAAGCAACCCATACTCTGGTATCCAGAGTTGGACTGGTTCTGCAAACTCTGGAAAAAGAGTGATAAATACCATTTTCTAACACTCTCACCCGCTCAGACTTC
>DAOVUK010000369.1 GCA_030632625.1 Gammaproteobacteria bacterium | reverse complement strand
TACTCTGCAAGAAGTTGAAACCAGTATCGAATATGAAACCCGCAAACAAGACAGCAAAGCGGATGATGCCAATGAGATGATGCCCAATGACAATGCCTTGAGCTCCTTTTTTGAACACCCACTGAAAGAAGCAAGAGAGCTCTTTGAAAAAGCCTATCTTGAGGAAAAACTGGTTGCCGTTGGCGGCAGCGTTGGTAAAGTTGCGCAATTAGCCGGGGTTGAACGGACACATTTATACCGTAAAATGAAAACCCTGGGAATTGATGCCAAAAAAATTGCAAAAAAAGCGAAGGAATGAACTTTATTTATACCTCATTTTTTATTAGTTTCACTTTTACTCATTAACACATGTTCACCACAAACAGGTAGAATTCCTGCTCTATGAAAATATTAATTTTAGGTGCCGGCCAGGTGGGTTCATCACTGGCAGAAAATCTGGCCAGTGAAGATAATGATATTACCGTTGTGGATCTGGATGGTCGAAAACTGTCTATTCTGCAGGATCGACTTGATATCCGAACGGTCAGAGGGCGGGGTTCACATCCTGATGTGTTAAATAAAGCAGGCTGTGATGATGCTGATATGATTATTGCTGTGACCAATAGTGATGAAACCAACATGATTGCCTGTCAGGTTGCCTATACCATTTTTCATACCCCGATGAAAATTGCTCGTGTTCGTGCTACTCAATATCTGAAATACCCTCAATTATTTACCCATGAAGCTTTGCCGGTTGATGTTTTAATCAGTCCCGAGCAGCTGGTGACTGACTATATTAAACGTTTGATTGCCTATCCAGGGGCGCTTCAGGTACTGGATTTTGCCGGTGGACTGGTACAGCTGGTCGCTGTCAGAGCTTTTCAGGGGGGGCCGTTATTAGGTCATGAGCTTCAGGAATTACGGGAGCATATGCCCCATGTTGATACCCGGGTTGCTGCCATTTATCGTAAAGGACATTCCATTACCCCTATGGGTGATACTATTATTGAAGAGCATGATGAAGTGTTCTTTATTGTTGATCGCCGTAATACCCGTAAAGTAATGTCTGAACTCAGACGCGTCGATAAACCCTATAAACGCATTATGATTGCTGGCGGGGGAAATATCGGGCGGCGTCTGGCCAGAGATCTGGAAAACCGGCTGCATGTAAAAATTATTGATCATAATCCTGCCAATGCCCGGATGTTATCGGAAGAATTAGAGAAAACCGTGGTCCTGCTGGGTGATGCTTCAGATGAAGAACTGCTGATTGAAGAAAATATTGAAGGTACGGATATTTTCTGTGCTCTGACCAATGATGATGAAGCGAATATTATGTCTGCCCTGCTGGCAAAGCGACTGGGCGCCAGAAAAGTAATGGCCTTAATTAACCGGGCAGCCTATGTTGACCTGGTTGAAAGCGGTGATATTGATATTGCCATCTCGCCTCAGGAAGCCACCATCGGCAGTCTGCTTGCACACGTCCGCAGGGGTGATGTTGAAATGGTTCATTCATTGCGCAAAGGTGCCGCTGAAGCGATTGAAGCGATTGCCCATGGCGATAAAAAGACCTCAAAAGTGGTCGGTCGGGCTATTGATGAAATTTCTTTGCCGCCGGGAACGACAATCGGTGCTATCGTTCGTTCAGGTGAAGTGATTATTAGCCATCATGATACGGTCATTGAATCCGATGATCATGTTATTTTATTTTTGGTTGATAAACGCCATATTATTGATGTGGAACGTCTTTTCCAGGTAGCGGTTACCTTTATTTAAGGCTGTAAAAAAGTATGCAACCACTGGTTATTTTTCGTATTGTCGGTTTATTACTGATGGTATTCAGTACCACGGTGATACCACCTCTTGTTGTCTCGTGGTGGTATAACGATGCTGAAACGATGGCTTTTTTAAATGCGTTTGCAGTGATTCTTCTCAGTGGTTTTCTGGTCTGGATGCCGGTCCGGCATCTGCGTCGTGAACTCAGAATTCGTGACGGTTTTATTGTGGTGGTCCTGTTCTGGTTCGTTTTTGGTCTGGTGGGGTCCTTACCTCTTTATCTTTCGAATAGTCTGGACGCTACCTTTACGGATGCATTGTTTGAATCTATTTCGGCACTGACCACAACGGGGGCAACCGTATTTACCGGTCTGGATGATTTGCCCCGTTCAATTCTTTATTATCGACAGCAATTACAATGGTTAGGCGGTATGGGAATTATTGTTCTGGCCGTTGCTGTTCTGCCAATGCTGGGCATTGGTGGTATGCAGCTGTATCGTGCGGAAACACCAGGCCCAATTAAAGATAATAAACTGACCCCCAGAATAACCGAAACAGCCAAAGCGCTCTGGTATATTTACCTGAGTCTGACCATCGCCTGTGCTCTGGCTTATTGGCTGGCAGGCATGACGCCATTTGATGCCGTAGGTCATAGCTTCTCAACCGTTGCCATTGGCGGTTTTTCAACTCATGATGCTTCGATTGGATTTTTTAATAATCGACTGATTGAGATAATTGCCGGTTTTTTTATGTTATTGTCAGGTATTAACTTCGCCCTGCATTTTAGTTCGCTGCGCTCACACAGTCTAAAACCTTACCTGTTTGATGTTGAATTTCGTGTCTATCTTATTATCCTGGCCTTTGCGTCCATGATATCAGTTTTATACCTGCACTTTACTGAAACATTTGCGACCTGGGGTGATGCCGTGCATCATGGCATTTTTCAAACTATCTCCATCGGTACAACCGCAGGATTTACCACATCGGACTACTATAACTGGCCGGGTTTTTTGCCTGTTATGCTGCTTTTTATCAGTTTTGTGGGTGGTTGTGCGGGATCCACCGGCGGGGGTATGAAAGTGATCCGTTTTATTCTATTATTTAAACAGGGGGTGAGAGAGATTTTTCGCCTGATCCATCCCAGCGCACAAATTCCGGTGAAAATTGGCGGCAAAGTAATGCCTGAGAATGTCAGTAATGCCATCTGGGGTTTCTTTGCGCTCTATGTGGCCAGCTTTAGTATTATGATGTTGTTTTTAATGGCCTCAGGACTGGATCAGGTCACTGCTTTTTCAGCACTGGCAGCCTGCCTGAATAATCTGGGGCCTGGATTGGGGGATGTAGGTGCAAACTATAAGGATATAAATGACTTTTCTAAATGGATTCTCTGCTTTGCCATGCTGTTAGGACGTCTGGAGATTTTTACCTTACTGGTTATCCTGACACCTTCATTCTGGCGACACTAGTACCAGCAACACATTAATGAACAATAAAACAGTATGCAGAATATAAGAAAAAAATGGAATAATCGTTATGCGGCCGTTCATGTGCCGAATCAGGTTATTGATGTGCTGGAATTGAATTTACATTTGCTGCCTGCTCAGGGAAAATCGCTTGATCTTGCCTGTGGACTGGGCGGCAATGCTTTGCGAATGGCCGAGCTGGGGTTTGAAAGCCATGCCTGGGATTTATCCGATTCAGCAATAGATAAAGTAGAGGAATTTGCACAAGAACGTCATCTCAGTGTCGCCACCAGACAGAGTGATATTAGTCAGGATGGGCAGCAGATTGAAATGCACAAAGAAGGTTTTGATGTCATTATTGTGGGCCATTTCCTGCTGCGTGAAATTGTGCCGTCACTTATTTCTGCCTTAAGGCCGGGTGGTCTGATTTATTACCAGACTTTCGTAGAAGAGGATGAGTCAGGCAACGGACCGAGAAACAGTCATTTTCGGTTAAGGAGTAATGAGCTTCTTAAGTTGTTTTCGGGGCTGTCGATACGCTACTATCGTGAAGAAGGTTTGCTGGGTGATCTGGCTAAAGGTTTTCGCAATGAGGCAATGCTGGTTGCGCAAAAACAATAGCTTTTGCCCTTCTGTGCTGCTGACAAATTTGCCTGCAGGCGCTGCAACAGCATTATGATTTTTATAAATACAAAAAAAGACTATGGCATTATAAGCATTGTATTGCACTGGCTAATGGCTCTTTTGATAACAGGCCAGTTTTTATCAGGTCAGTATATGGTGACTCTGGATTATTATGATTCATGGTACCAGGCTGCTCCCTGGTGGCATAAGAGTATTGG
>DAOVUK010000362.1 GCA_030632625.1 Gammaproteobacteria bacterium | reverse complement strand
AGGAACTAGAGATATTATACTAACACTAAATAAAAATAGGTAATCTCCAGTTCTGCCAGGAGACTATAACAGGTTGACAATTCAGGAATTCATCTGATATCGTATTTTTAATACTTGGAAATGGCTGCTATGGAGAGTTTGGGTGCTGATATTTGGAAAAGTAGGTGAATTTGTGAAGAACCTTATTTTTTACAACTATCTTTCTTTTGTATGCCGGGTTAAAAAAGTATCGAGGTGATTGGCAAAAGCTTGTCGATCACTTTGACTCAGAGGCGGCGGCCCGCCTGTCTGGACACCACTGCTGCGTAGAGTATCCATAAAATCTCTCATATTGAGAATAGACTTGATGGTACTTGCTGAATAGAGTTCACCTCTGGGGTTAAGTGCGTGAGCACCCTTTTCAATCACCTCGGCGGCTAAAGGAATATCACTGGTAATCACCAGATCGCCCTCACTGGCCCGTTTAACGATTTCATTATCTGCCACATCAAAACCCGGTGCGACCTTTATTGATTTTATAAAATCAGAGTGAGGTACTTTCATGTGTTGATTAGCAACCAGTGTGACTAAAATTTCAGTCCGTTTTGCTGCTCTGAATAAAATCTCTTTAATTACCACAGGGCATGCATCTGCGTCCACCCAAACTTTCATTTTAAACCTCATTTTAGAAAAGCATACTGCCTGAATAAGAATAAACCGCATATGTAACAATCATCACAGATTGGCACCGAATGATTATAGATAATCCCCCGCTACTTTAACATTACTATTGCATTAAAAAGGTTATCTCAATGAAAAAAATCGCTCTGTCATTAATTTTATCATCAATTCTGCTTGCACCTGCTTATTCATCAGCTGAAGAAACTCAGCAGCAAATGCTTCAGGAAAGTCGTCAGGCAATACAACAGTTTGGCAAGCACTTAAAAGGTGAGCTGCAGGCGGCTATGAAACAAGGTGGCCCCACTAATGCCATTCAGGTCTGTAATGAAAAAGCCATGGATATCACCTCCGATGAGAGCAATAAAAGTGGTGTGACGCTGAGCCGAACTTCACTTAAAATACGTAATTCCAAAAATGCAGCCGAAGCATGGGAAAAGACCGTACTGCAGCAGTTTGAAGAGAGAAAAAACAACGGCGAATCACCTAAAAAAATGGAGTTTAGTGAAACAGTCGAAGTCGATGGTAAAAAACAGTTTCGCTATATGAAAGCAATTGCAATCGGTCAACCCTGTTTGCATTGTCATGGTGAAAAAGTTGTACCTGAAGTGAGTGACAAACTGAACAGACTTTATCCTGATGATGCAGCAACAGGTTATAAATTAGGCGACCTTCGAGGTGCTATCGTTCTTAAAAAAGAGCTTAATTAAGCCTCAATTAAAATAATTCGTACTGCGCCTGTATGATTTTTTCCAATGATGTGCCTGTCACCATTAACAGGGCATCAACCACAGGTGCAATCTGCTTTTCAATATAGTGATCATAATCCAGAGGCTGCTCATTATATTCTAATGGTTCTGGTCCATTCATGGTCATCACATATTCAATCCAGCCTCCATACTCATATCTCTGTGTCTGCGCATAGCCTTCTGCCTTTATGGCGGCCTGAGCATGGGGTGGTTTAGTTTTTATATAGTCTGACAGTTTTTGCCTCAGTCGTTTTCGATACACCAGCTGATCATCAAATTCACCCTGTTTTAAGCGCACTATAATACTTTTTAGATAATCTTCATAAGGCAATTCATTAAAAATACGATAATAAATCGCCTGCTGTACATCTCTGGCCAGCATCGTCCAGTCTGTTCGGACTGTTTCCAGACCTTTAAAAATAATTTGCTTATTCTTTTGTTTATCAGCAGTGTGATCTGAGCTGTTACAAATCATGCCTGCATAACGTTTTTTGCTGCCTTTATCCGAACCTCTGACGGTAGGCATAAAAAAACGAATATAGTGAATTTCATATTCCATTTCTAAAAACGACTCAATATGGTATTTCTCATTCAGCTCCTGCTGCCAGTGATGATTAATCTTATTAACCAGCTGATGACCCACTTCATCAGCAAAGGTTTTCTCTTTTGCACCGCCTAAGGAAACAAAAACAGAATCTGTGTCACCATAAATCACTTCATAACCCTCAGCTTCAATCATAACTGCCGTCTGCTTCATCAATTCATGTCCCCTGAGGGTAATCGAACTGGTCAGCCGCGCATCATGAACTCGACAGCCTGGGGTACCCAAAACGCCATAGAAAGAATTCATAATAATTTTTATGGCCTGAGAGAGTGCTGCATTATTCACTTTTTTTGCCTTATCCCGTGCCTGCCATAAGGATTTAATGATATCAGGCAATATAAAATCATCACGTGAAAAACTAATACCATTAAAGCCCGGAACACAGTCAACTTCATCCAGTTCTTCAGCTTTGAGCCGCGCATAGGGATCCACTCTGAAAGTTCGAATAATGCTGGGATACAGACTTTTATAATCCAGAACCAGAACGCTATCGTACAAACCGGGCTTTGAACTCATTACATAACCACCGGGGGCAGACAATGTTTCTTGCCGATCATTAATATTGGGTGCAACAAAGCCTTTACGATGCAGTCGGGGTAAATATTGATTATCAAATGCGGCCACAGAGCCACCTGTTCGGTCCATTTCCAGACCCGTTAATCTTGCTCTTTCGATAGCAAAGGCAATTAAGTCCGTGTGTTCAAAGATATCCAGGACCAGCTGGCAGTCTTCAAGATTATAGGCCGCTAATGCCGCTTTGTTTTCATAAAACAGACGTTTGATTGCCTTTGCATTGCTTAAAGGATCATACCTTTTCCGCTTTGCTGCCGGTGCTGATTGTGTTTCAGATTCTATCTCATATTTTATCCCGGACTTGAGCAGTTTTCCCCGTCCTAAGAGTTCATTAGCAACAGATTCTAAGGAAAAACTGGGGAAATTCCATGTGGCACTTTTCAGGGTATCAATACCATCCAGAACGACTCGACCAGGGATCAGTAAAAAATAATGACTCTGTTCAGTCTGGGCTTTTCGCCACACAGGCAGACTTTCTGCACGACCAATCGCCAGTGAAATCTTCAGCCTGTCTGCTTTTTTCTGGAGAAATCTAAAATCAAAATTAATCACATTCCAGCCGATAATAATATCCGGGTCCTGCTCCAGAAGCAGTTCAATAAAACGCAGCATTAAGGCTTTTTCATTATCAAAAAACGCTATATTCTGCCTGTTTTTTTTATCTGCCCTATCACTTATCATTAAGCAGATACGCCATTGTTCGCAAAGTAAAGAAATAGAGTAGAGTGCCTGACTATCATAGGCTGTTTCAATATCCAGTGACATTATTTTTAACTTTGGCTGGTATTTTTCCGGATTCTTATGAGGGCTGATTTTTGGATTAAGAAAAAGCCGCTGTGAACTTTCATCAGCTGATCCGTTTTTTCTGGTGTTATTATTAATACCACTGATGGTGACAGGTCCCGTCAGAAAACGTTCTGTTAAATAACGTTCAACAGGTCTGATATCTGCTTCATAATGTCTGATATCTAATTGTTGTAATAATTCTCTGGCCTGATACAGCATCCGTTGAGAATTAAAATAAACACCGGCGACTGGCTGGTGCTGAAAATCTTTTAACTGCAGTGCTTTAATGGTTATTTCTGAAAAAGATTTTAGTGCTTTTGAAACGGCATGAGAATCTTCCTGTCTGATAAAAAAAATGGCTTGTTGATTTTCGATAAACACATGAATGGGCCCGGAATCACTGGTGAACCAGAAATCCAGAATAATGCCTTTTGCTGTATCACGCCATTGACGGGTTAAAAGAAAGGCCTCTATTGATGGCCCGGTATCAGACATGCTTTTTTGGCTCAGCTGATTTTTTATCAGTCAGGCTATTATCCGGTAACTTCCTGTCTGGCAAACTCCTATCCGGTAACTTCCTGTCTGGCAAACTCCTATCCGGTAAAAAGTGCAATATCTGTTTCTTCACCAGGCTATACAATTGTTCAAATTCTTTGGTTCTATTTGACTGGATACGCCAGGCAAAACCAATTTCCCGAAAGTCATTATGGGAATCTGCTAACGGGCTGATAATTATATCT
>DAOVUK010000288.1 GCA_030632625.1 Gammaproteobacteria bacterium | reverse complement strand
GCCCTCTCCATCAGGAGAGCAACTGTGTTTAAAATCAAGCTAATTTTCCATAATTAGGATTCCAATCTTCATTATTCTTAATCATGGAATTAGCCGTTATTAATAACTTTCTCATGCATGCAACGAGAGCCGTTTTTTTTGATTTCCCGTTACTGACTAATCGTTCATAAAATGCCTTAATTGGCTCATTATGATTTCTTGCACTAAGTGCAGCCATAAAAAGAATGGTACGCACTTGTGCTCGACCACCCCATATCGTACGCTTTCCTTTCATTGTGCCACTGTCTCGGCAGAAAGGAGCAACACCCACTAATGCACTAATTTCTTTATTGCTCAATGTTCCAAGTTCTGGTAAATCAGCCATCAGGGTCAGTGCAACGATAGAGCCGACGCCCTTTATAGTTTCTAGGCGCGCCACTTTGTCTTTGAGCTGCTTATTTGAACCAATGAGTTCCTTAATTTTACTTTCTATGCCTTCAATTTCTTTATTGAGAAATTTAATATTTCGGTTAATTGAGTGTTTGGCATCCTTATTGGTTACTGTTTCAAGGTGCTGCTTTTCCGTTGCACGCTGTTTAACTAACTGGTCTCGACGATGGACTAATGAGTCAAGAGATTGTTGTGATTCACTTTTTTGTTCCATCACATGAGGGTCAATTGATGCAGCAAAAAGACGTATAACATGCGAATCAATTTTATCTGTTTTTGCCAACTTCCCTAATGCCTTGGCAAAATCTCTTACCCGTTTAGCATTAACGATACTAACAGCTATATGTTGATCTTGAAGAAAATGCGCTAATGGTCTTTCATAACCGCCAGTTGCTTCCATGACAACCCGCGTATTTTTCTTATTTTTAAGTAATCTTGACAACTGTTTGAATCCTTGCAAACTATTGTCAAACACGGCTATTTCTTCATCATTAAATGAAACATCTAGCTTTTGCTTGGATACATCAATACCAATGTTGAATTCGTAAGCTATTTTAGCCATAATTAAATTCCCTAGTTTCTCTGCCTTGTAGATACGGAATCTTAAGTTCCAGGCAACTGTTCGAGTTAATTGGGGGTGATGTGGCGACCATCGCTCTCCTACGGTTTCTTTAGAACCAGAGGGCTATCGGTCTACCACATCATTTTTATTAGAAATCCTATTCTAATAAAAACCTATTGTTCACTGTCACCTTAAACATACAAGGGCTTAAGATCTTCGTCAATACAATATGCTGAACTATTAATTGAGTAACTGGTTAACCTGTGGTTTGTTAATAGCCATGTTATTTTTTAAGTTAAAAAATAGAGATTGTAGGCAAAACAGGATTTTAAGGCGATGATGAAAAATTAGGACTTGAATGTACGTTATTTATTCTGTGTAAGTTTGTAAGAATACGAGCCTATTTGTCTATATGGCAAAAAAATACCATCTATGCCGATAAGGCTTTTAAGTATCGTTTCAAGTTTGATTTTCGTTGAACTTTTTTTTTGAAGAGCTTCGCAAAATTAACATTTTATTGCAAACTATTTGGCATGTGTGGTATAAATTCCCACATATTTCGAGTGTAGAGGAGAGCTGGAAATGAATATAAAAAAATTCAAGCTTTATATTAATAGGGAGAAATCAAGCCTATTAGGTATTATGGTATTGTTTTTTATTTTCAGTATGGGTGCTGCCACTGCTGCTACAATTGTCTCGGCTGAATGGAAGGATGGAAGAAGTAAATTAGTCGTTAAAGGAACTGGAGCGCGAGGTACTCTAGTTGAGATTGTTAATGCTTATAACGATGAAGACATTGGAAGTACCAGCATTGGCAGAAAAGGAAAATGGACGGTGGGGAAACGTAATTCCGATCCGGTTCCTGTGCAGTAAAAATAAAGGGAAGTTCTGGTGTTTTTGATGTGTCAGCTGCTCCAGAATCATGTTCACCTAAGCCTCCTAGTCCAAACATCGCACCGGTATGCAGCATAGATTTCCCATCTGGCAATATTACGATTAATGCAGGTGAATCAATTGATTATACCTCAACTATTACTGATACAGATGGAACCATAGACTCTGTTGACTGGCAGTTTCCAGGTGGTAGCCCTTCTAGTTCTGCTATTGCAGACCCTAATGCGGTTATATATGCTGTAGCAGGAATCTATACTACTACCTTGTCGGCAACTGACAATAATAATGCCAGTTGTATTGAGCAATCACTTAATATTACTGTCGAAGATGTAACTCCACCGCCCCCGCCATCTCCACCTCCACCACTTTCCGGTGAATATACAGTGCTTGCGGTTAATGATTTAGGTATGCACTGCGCTGATCTGGATTACCAGATTTTTAGTATATTGCCTCCTTTTAATGTTGTTCATGCGCAGGTGATAAAAAAAGGAACGGCTAGTTCTTTACCTCAGATAATGGATGATAGTCAGGTCGAAACTGTTTACACCGCTACATCCAGTGCCAATGATCCGGTAGCTCCAAACTCTATCAATACAACCAGCAAAAATCTTTACGGATTTAAGAGTAATTTTTGGGATGACAGTGGTCATCTGATTCCGCTCAGTGGCAGTATAGATAATAATTCCTGGGGTGGTTTGGCTTATGGTGTGCTTTATCCCAGTGTGCTTGCTGGGATTCTGGTTGATCCTACTTTAGATCTAGTAGCAGAGTGTGGAAATCCAGATCTTGTCACCAGAGATAACTCAACGGATTGTCCGAGTATTCTAAATTTGTTTGAGCCACTTGCGGCAGATACTGGTATTCCGGTTCCAGATCTTGTGGAATTAAGTATGGGTGCATTAGTTGTTCATCAACAAACCATGCCAGGACCGCTTAACCAGCCCCAACCATTTAATCGCTTTGATTCCGAAGTACCTTTCTTTACAAATTTTGGTTTTGGTGCCAATTTGCAAAACAGAAACTGGTTTGCTGCTGATGGTATTCCAATTGTACCTGTTGATGACCAGCTGAATGTTAACAGTTATCCCTTAATGAAAGTGGATGCGAGAGAAAAAGCCACATCGAATGTATTAGCTTCACTTGATGTAGTGACACCTGTTGCATCGGAGGCCGACTGCCAGTTATGTCATGTGGAACCCATGGATTGTACGGCTCCGGATTTCGTCAATATGGTTTGCACAGGTGTCGCGGTACCAATGAATAGTTCTACAACTGCTATTTCTGGTACTGAATTTATCGTTAAGACATTGGACGATGCTATATCTTCACCTGGTGCTACTCCTCTTGAGGAGTTACTGAATACGGCTAAAATTAATATATTGCGTTTACATGATGCAAAACATGGTAGCCAGTATACTGCGGCTGATGGATCGCCAAGACTTTGTGACCCGAATAACGACCCAAATGACCATTGTCTGGATAGCCGGCGTGCAATTCAATGTTCCCGGTGTCATTACTCGCCAGCACTCGATTTAACTCAGGGTGGTCCGGTTGATGAACCGCAGCAAGGAGCCAATGGACGTCAGCAAACACGACACATTACTATGTCCCGTGCTATGCATGGACATCATGGTACTTTACCAACAGTTGATCCTTCTGGTGATGTCGGTTCCAGTGATAGTAGGTTATTTCCTGCAATGCCTGATCCTATTAACAGAAATGTAAGCGACGCTGAGCAAGTATTACAAGCAACCTGTTATCAATGTCATCCAGGCAAAAAAACGCAATGTTTGAGAGGTGCCATGTTCTCTGGAGGTGTTGTTTGCCAAGATTGTCATGGAGATATGGAGCAGGTAGGTAATGATTTCTCAATCAAAGCCGCCAGCAGTGCTCATTCATTTCCAGATAACTTCATTCTCGATGGTTCATTACGAGTACCCTGGGCTTCAGAAGCCAAGTGTCAATCATGTCATACCGGCGATGCTGTTAACAAAAACCACCCTGCCGATGCTATTGTTGCAAGTGATGGTATTCGTTTGTTAAAGGCCTATAAGACTGAAGATCTTGACCTGAGTTTGGTTGATCCTGAAATCCCAGACCCAGTCAAGGTCGCGAATGTTATTGATTCGCCAGCATCCCGTTTTGCAGAGAATAAGGCGGATAATGGAAACGATGTGCTGTACAGGTTGAGTACTGGGCATGGTGGCGTGATGTGTGAAGGTTGTCATAACAGTACGCACGCTATCTGGCCAAATGCACAGGTAAATGCCAATGATAATATTGCTGTAGATCAATTACAGGGGCATCACGGGACATTGATCGAATGTGAAAGCTGTCATGGTCCAAATAGTTTCTCTATTGATGATTTCAAGGGAAACCTGGACAGCAAAGGCCAAATGAAAGGTCCGCATGGTATGCATCCAGTCAATAATGCGATGTGGAACGAGAAACATAAAGAGGTTGATAAGGATAGAGGAAGACAAAGTTGCCGAGCTTGTCATGGAGACGATGGATTAGGAACTGTTTTATCGCTTACTGCTGCGGAACGCACTCTGCAATGCAAGGGAGAAGGTGGAAATGTACCTTGTGGAGAAGGAGATCTGTTGACTGTACCGAAAGGCACAGAAATTGGTTGTAACCTTTGTCATACAAACTTTATAAATAAGCAATAGACAAATATTAAAATGACTATGAACTTATTACAGGTTGTTCCCAATTTGGCTTTCAAGATACGGCGTAAATACATCCGTGTAGCCTTGATGACAGCGTCCTTGCTGTCAACAATCTTGAAAACCAAACAGGAAACACCTAAAACCCGGAACAACTTGTGCTTTGTTAATAACCATTAACATTAATAGCTTGTTCGTCATAAATATTCAACCCCTCCTATATAGTTGGATTAGGAGGGGGTACACCTCTGAAAGCATGAATATTTATTGATCACCCTCTTTTAAATTCAATAAACCTATTACCAGGAATAACAATGAAACAAATAATTTTGCTGATTAGCCTATTATATTTTTGTGCTATTCCGGTATTTGCTGAACCCGTTCCACAATCCCATAGACAAGCAGCTGAAAAACTAATGGAATTGACTGAAATGGAAAAAAGCGTTCAGCAGGGGCTTGAAAGTTTT
>DAOVUK010000217.1 GCA_030632625.1 Gammaproteobacteria bacterium | reverse complement strand
GTTATGTGTAAAACGGACATGAACTATTTTTATGAATAATGATCCTGATAAAAATCCTCTGGATAAACTTCCACCCATTCTTAAAAAGGGTTTAAACAAAAATCTATGCACATGTAATGATGTTCTTAAGATAGATATTATCAATGCTATCGTAAATGGGGCTACAACAGTGGAAGAAGTTCAAAAGCAAACCTACGCTACAGATGGAATCGGCTGTTGCAAAAGGCAGATAAAGCAGTTAATTGAGTGTCTTTGTGCCTGAGGAATGAAAAACCAGTAATCTTACGCATTCATTATAAACGGTTAAAAAAAACAGGGTCAGAGAACAATTGTTTCCCAAAACGGGGTCACATAATTGCTCTCTGACCCCAATTTTCGCTCTAAAGAAGTACTCCAAATCACCAGGAGCCTGTCCAGGAATAGACCTTGCAGCGAGGGAACAGCTACTACTCGTTAGTATTGTTATCATCCAGAACATCATCTTCAGGGCGGCCAAATTTACGGCCATTATAAGTGAGGACCAAAACAGACAAACTAAGAATGACAATGGATACACTGATACTGAGTAAAAGGTACAAATGGAATTCGTCAGATACTTTTTGCACATCAATGACCAGATGCCGTGATAGGGCGGTAATGGCAATATAAATTAAAAATTGTACCGGCAATCGATGGGTTTTAAAATAAATGCCGATCATAGCGCCCAGTTCAAGATAGATAAATAATAATAAAATATCTTTCAGCTTTGCATAACCACCAGACATGATATGTATATATTCATAAATAGCAGACCAGACAATCGTACCGCCAATAACAAATAGTGCTATATAATGGAAAACGTCCACCATTATATCTCCAGTGCTTTGAATCTTGTTTGTTATTTTATTCATTTTTACAGCCTGTTTTAAATCTATATGAAATAACTTATTTTTAATACTATTTTAATTATTTCTTAGGACGAAATGGTTTTATAACATTCTCGTCACACTCAAGAAATGGACCATCAATGAGATCAATACAGTAGGGGATGGCAGGAAAAACAGCATCGAGACATTCCCGGATTGATTTCGGCTTTCCCGGCAGGTTGACAATAAGAGAATTACCACGTATTCCCGCAGTCTGACGAGAAAGAATCGCAGTAGGAACGTATTGTAAGCTCACCTGACGCATCAGTTCACCAAAGCCAGGCATCATTTTTTCACAAACGTTTTCAGTGGCTTCGGGAGTCACGTCTCGTTTTGCCGGTCCTGTACCGCCGGTGGTGACAATCAGGCAGCATTTTTCCTGATCGGCCAGCTCGATCATGGTTTGTTCCAGATGATTCTGATCATCAGGTATCACGCGATAAACTTCTTCCCACTCCGAGGTGAGATAGTCCTGCATAGTATCAATAATAGCTTTGCCGGAAAGATCTTCATAAATTCCCGCACTGGCTCTGTCAGAAGCTGTGATAATACCAATTTTAGCTTTCATACATTATTCTCTGCTCATAACTGTTATAATATGCAGCGTGTTTAACTGCGCTTATTTGAATGCAATCAGGGAAGCGCATCCTGATTTTAATTTCAAATTAGTTTATTATTTTGTGAATATTAAGTAAATAGCTGATTGCAGGTAATATTACCCTTGAGAATAAAGGGGTTTAGAGTTGGATTTGAAATGAAATTGTTTTTGCTGTTTGTTTTTTTATTACTCAGCCATACCGGTGCCTGGTCAAGCGTCTTTGTTTTACCTGAAGATCCTAATGAAAGTTTGATTGGTTTACTTCCAGAGGCACCCTTTTATACTAATGCCAACGATGAAGATACACTTCTGGATGTGGCACGACGTTATGATATTGGTCAAAATGAAATTCTACTGGCTAATCCCGGCATTGATCGCTGGATGCCCGGGACAACAGCCTCTATTTTAATTCCCAGCAGTCGAGTTTTACCTGATACTCCGAGAAAGGGGCTGACGCTTAATTTACCGGAATATCGTTTATATTATTTTTCATCTGATAATAAAACGGTCGTTACTCACCCGGTCAGTATTGGTCGTCAGGACTGGAATACCCCGCTTGGACAAACTAAACTGGTCACAAAAAAAGCCAATCCCACCTGGACGCCACCGGAATCAATTAAAAAAGAACATGCAGAAAAAGGCGAAATTCTGCCCGATGTGGTACCTGCTGGTCCGGATAATCCATTAGGTCTCTTTGCCTTGCGTTTGGGGATTCCCGGCTATCTGATTCATGGCACTAATAAACCTTATGGTGTCGGTATGCGCGTTAGTCATGGTTGTGTGCGAATGTATCCGGAAGATATTGAAAAACTATTTCCAGAAGTGAAAGTGGGTATGCCGGTTAATATAGTTAATCAACCCGTTAAAGTAGGCTGGCTGGATAAAAAAATCTATATTGAGGTTCATCCTCAGTTAGAAGGTGAAGAATTCCCTTATGAAGTACTGTATGAAAAGACCATGGTGTTGATAAAAAAGACATTTTTCAAACATAATTATCAGCAGGAGCTGGTTGTGGAAGCTCAGGCATTAAGAAATGCTCTGGAGCAGAAAAACGGCCTGCCGGTTGCCATTACTCAACCTGTTTTAGTGCAGACTGATCCCGTTGATGAATTGTTTTAATTTGAATGTTTTGTGCGGGATAGGATAATAGACTCAGGAGAGTTTAGCTGCCTGATTAAATCAGGTGGAAAAAATAAACTCTCCTGATAATATTACTTCATCATCGATTTTTTGAACATACGATTTAGTTTACTATTGGTATCATTAGCCGTTTTTTCTGCTCTATTAGCAGTTGCTTCTGCTGCTTTTGAACGTTCGTTGGCTTCAGCCGCTTCAGCTGATACCGTGCTCATTTGTGCTTTAAGTGCATCAACATCAGCTTGTAATTGTGTTGTATTAGCACAACCTGTTGCCATTGCTGCTGTGAATACAACTGAAGCAATCTGTAACGTTTTTTTCATTTTATGTTTCTCCGTTTTGATTTTAGGTAACTAAAAATTATCGAACTTTTCTTTCTCTTAGGTGCTATACCCGTGATACTTGGAAATGCAGACTTCGTTATTTTAACTTAAAGCCTCAATCATGTAGTACTTATACACTCAATCGGCTCTAAGTCAAAATGCCTCGCTGCATTTCCAAGTATCATGGGTATATAAGTTAATTTAAGGCTGCTTATCAGCTCAAGGCTATTTATTAGCTCAAGGCTATTTAACAACCACTATAGTATCTTTTTTAATCAGTTTATCCAAATTATTGATCTGTTCATTGGTTAATGCAATACATCCATGTGTCCAGTTCATGCTTTCGTGAATTTTTTTATCACCCCGTCCCAGTCCGTGAATACCAATCAGGCCGCCAAGTGGTGTGTTTTGAGGCGGAACCTGATTATTTTTATGGGCTATGATAACTCTTGAGTAGGTTTTTTTATCCACCAGACCTTTTTTAAGGGCTTGTTGAACATTTTCTACTGAAGGGTAATTAAAACCAAAAAATAGATGATATTGACTTTTTCTATTAATCCAGCTGATTTTATATTTTCCAAGTGGTGTCGTATCATCTCCTCGCTTTTGTTTGAATCCGGAACCATTGCGACCAATGGCTATATTCGAATATTTAACCAGCGTGACATCAGCCAGTTTAACTTCCAGTTCGAGTTTTTTTGTATCAATCAATAACCAGACATCTTCCTGAGCATGAGCTGAAAAAGAGCATAATAATACAATAGCGGTAAAAAAAAGGTGTATGATTCGCATAAATAGTAAATAGTTGAGAGAGTTATTTTTCACTATGAGTTTAATGTCATATGTTTATTTAAAAAATAAAGCAGGATAATAACCGGTACGCCCATTAAACTGGCGACCAGAAAAAAATTTGAGTAGCCAATGTTTTCAACAATACTACCTGAATAACCGCCAATCATCTTTGGCATCAGCGTCATTAGAGAGCTGAATATCGCATATTGAACTGCAGTAAAAGAAATATTGGTCAAACTGGAAAGAAAGGCAACAAAAGCGGCACTGGCTAGTCCGGCTGACAGGTTATCGGCAGAAATAACCAGGTATAACAGGACAATATCATTACCGGCTGATGCCAGCAGCATAAATAAAAGATTGGTTACAACCGTGAGTAATGCCCCAACAAATAAAATTTTCATTACGCCAAAACGTACGGCGAGTACTCCGCCTAACAATCCGCCGGCAATAGTCATAATTAAGCCAAAAGTTTTAACCACTGCAGCTATCTGCAGTTTGGTAAAGCCTATCTCCAGAAAAAAGACATTTGAAATAACCCCCAGAACAATATCAGACACTCTGTAAAAACCAACAAAAATCAATAAAGCGATGGCAATTGTTTTTCCATAACGCTTAAAAAAATCAGCTACAGGGGCAATATAGGATTCCCAAACCAATTCTTTATCGACAAAACGAGTAAAAGAAAGCAAGTAAACTGATAACGCTACACTCATCAGTGCTGTGATGAGCCTCAAAAATTCCATGATAAAACTACTTATTGGGGTACTGCCTAAAAGTGAAGACAGTGCTGTTTTACCCGATGAAACCGGTGTTTTTAAAATAATAAAAATCATGATGAAAATAAGGATGCAAATGATGAAAAGCAATAAAAATTGAAGGTATTGGGCGGTTGTATGCTTGCCTAAATTATTTTTTGTTCTTGCTGGCTCAGATATTATTATCGTAGTGATTACGCCAACCAGCATAAAGAGTGCCATAGAAAGATAAGTCCACTGCCAGGCCATAAAATTATAAGCCTTTGGTGCAGACCCCCAATAACTTGCTAAGATTAAGGCGCCTGCGCCAGAAGCCAACATACCCAGACGATATCCGACAATATAAGTTGATGACATCAGTGCCTGCAATGAGCTGTCTGCAGATTCGATACGATAAGCATCAATGACAATATCTTGTGTTGCAGATGAAAAACCTAAAAAGATTGCGGCAAAAGCCATCAGTAGCAGATGATCTTCTCCCTGTGAGGGATCAATAAAAGCCATTAAAATAATGGCACAGATTACAAGGCTCTGAGCAACCAGTAACCAGGCTCGTCTTCTGCCTACAAGACGGGTTAAAAAAGGAACGGGCAAACGATCAATTAATGGTGCCCATAAAAACTTAAAGGAATAACCCAGTGCAGCCCAGCTGAAATAAGTGACTGTTGAGCGCTGCACACCAGCCTCAATCAGCCACAGAGAAAGAGAGGAAAAAATTAATAATAAGGGAATGCCGGCGGAAAAACCCAGAAAAAGCATGGTTATGACGCGCGGGTGTAAGAATGATTTTGCACTGCTTAGCCAACTGGTGGCTGCACTGTTTTGCATTTAAAGGTTCCTTAATAGTCAACTCTCAGCGCGCAACAGATTAACATACTTTAAGGTATAGAGGAAAATGTTGGCTATTAAGTCTGGATAAAGTTTTATGACTCAATTATTACTTCATCCATACCATGATACTGCTGAATTTTATCAATGACCTGAGACAGCAGAGGGTACATTTTCTGAGAATATAATAATTCACGATTAATGCCTTCCATCCAGCCATAAAGCGAATGAATTAATTGTTGTTCAGTATGAACATTCAGATGAATATCATTGAGGATGTTTTTATATTCACTATGAGTTGGAGCCATCTCCAGTTTATCAAAGATCGTAGCCAATGCCTCCATGACAGGCAGGATATCATCATTAAGCTTAAAATCTGCAGGTGAGTATTCTTTATGAGCGGATGAAACAGTATTGATCCACACCCTGAAGCTGCATTTTTGCAGGCTGTGATATAAGGACTCATCACTGATCAGCAGCAGCAGTAGATTTTTCATGCTGGCTTTAAGTGAATTATCACCATAAGTCCATTCACATGATTTAATGAAATGATAAATACGAATATGATCTTTAAAATCGGCAGTTTGTAATTGATCTAAAATCAGAATGGTTTGCTCGCCTTCACTGAAGGCACAGGCTTCACTCATAATATGGTCAAAATCAGAAACGGGTGCTTCAGAGATGCCATGCTCATCTTCGCTGGGAGGGATAATCACCTTGCCTTCTGCTTCAGCTTTTTGAGTAAAATCATAATAAAACAGGTTTGGGTATTCCAGTGCCCGCCCTAAAGCATTAGCAAAAGCGGTTTTTCGACGTCCTTTATG
>DAOVUK010000332.1 GCA_030632625.1 Gammaproteobacteria bacterium | reverse complement strand
CGGCGTTAACCAGTATCTATCTTATGGTCTTTACTAAATGGATGAATGATGATTCACCGCAATTTAAAGAGACCAATAAACTCCTGGAAAATTTATTAAATGGGGCAGCTTCTTTATTACATTTGAATTGTTGTGATAACAACAAACATTGCGGGCAGCACAAAGCAGTAATACAGAAAACAGCAGATCATTCCGTGGCATACATAGGGCATTCATATGGATCAGTTGAGCCATTGTCTACTGGGCGCATTAACGGTTCGCACAATGATTGTCTCCAAAGCCAGTCCTTTTCCGGGTCCAGCTACCTGTATGGTGGTTACTGCGCTGGCGGCTGTATTCCCTGACATTGATTATCTGGCGTTTTGGATAGACCCGTTGGTGTTTCTTGCCGATATCCACCGAGGGCCGACCCACTCTCTGATATTACTGCCGATATGGGCACTATTACTCGGTTATAGTATCGCGCGTGTTATGCGTCAGTCAGATAAATGGCGGGTCTATAGTGTCTTATGTGCTATCGGTATACTGACGCACATTGCGGCCGATCTCCTGACAGTTTACGGTACTCAAATTCTTTATCCTCTGTCTGCACAACGATTTTCGTTTGGCATCACATTTGTCGTTGACCCTTATTTTTCTGCTATTGTATTTCTGAGCCTGGTGATTTCTATCCGCTGGCCCTATCGATATGTTGCAGTATGCGGCTTGTTATGCTTGTTAAGCTATCTTCTTTTGCAAACAGTCCTGTATCATCAGGCCGTTAGGGTGACGCAAGTCTATGCCGATAGCCTGAATGACGTGCAGTCCATTCGCGTTATCCCCCAGCCGTTGTCACCATTCAACTGGCAGCTTATTGTGATTAAAAAAAATGGCTATCATGTGGCTTGGGTAAATTTGGGAACACAGTTTGTTACTCAACCATTTTGGAATCGTGTGTTACCTTTTGAACTTGCATCCCATTATCATGATCAATCCCATTTAGCCTGGCATTTCTATGAACGATGGGGAAGTTTGACAGAACAACAGCTAACGAATAATGTCTGGCAGCAGGAACAATTTGCTGACTTTCGTTATTTTGCTCAATTACCCCTGCTTTATCGTATTGACCAATCTCCCGCGATGACCTGTGTATGGTTTACTGATCTACGTTATGTGCTGCCGGGAATGACACCGTCATTTCGTTATGGGATGTGTCGCCAAAAGGAAGGAGCCTGGCATCTTTATCGGTTGCGGCGTTTTACCGACAATAAACGCCAGGCATTATGAGGCTTTATTGGTAATCTAAAAAGATTTCAGTTTCCTGATATGAATAGTTTTGATAAGTATTCATAAAATCTTTGTCTGCTGTAACATGCACATGCTGAGTCGCGTGCAATGCTATAGCAACTCCATTCTTATCATAGACTAATTTGGCAGAACGATATTTTTTTTCTTTAACTTTTTCAGATAATTTTTTAAATGTAAAATAAGGTACATCGACAAGAAATTGATTGACCAACCAGGCCGGAAGATTACCCTCTGGGTCAGTGTGTTGTATCCATGTAATTTTAGTTCCTCCTGCAACTGCTTGCAAAGTATATTGCCCAAGAGATTTTGATACCCGAATCATTTCCGTCGCTTTATAACTCTGGCATAGTTTCAATTTATTTTTATGACAATAATCCGGCCTTGCTGACATCGTTATCGTGACAATTTTTGTTTTTGGATCTTGCGTCATAATAGAATGAAAAATGAAATCACGATTTCTGAATGGAAATGGAACATCCAGTATCTGATAGTGATAACGTTCATTAAAGTTAATTGATTCAAGTAAAATAGACTTATTACAGGTGTGCACCCATTCTTCACAGGCCTCATTATCAAACATAATAGCTAATATGCTATCGATTGAGGCGTTAATCCTGGTGACAGCTTTGAATGTTGCAATGTCCGAATTTTTTGTCTGGAAAGTATAGACCTGGATGCCATTCCGGTCTATTTTAGGCGAATCATAAATGGAACTGTTTCCAGCATCTGCAATACTAGAAAATAAGAAGGCGAGAATGGATATAAAAACATTAATTTTTAACATAAAGATTGAGCACCTTCTATCATACGAAACTAATCTAACTTATAAACAGCCCCTTTATATAAATCAAAATCTTATTATTAGTTTTTAATGATATTATAATGTTGTAAATTAGAAAAGGGAATACCCTGGGTCTTTTAGTATTAACCATAGTATGGATTTGTAGGATTTATCATACTTTTATGTTTTAAATAAACCGTTTCTAATAGCTAAATAAGCAATAATCAACATGAACATCAACACATCACAGCATTTTGTGTCATTACAGGGTAATGAATTAAAAAAAAGTACAAAAAAAATAGTGTTCATATTTTATGTCGGTCAGGCTCCCAGCCCAGAGCCGTGGAAATAATAGAATGGAAGAAAAATTGAGGCATAGTGATATCTTGCCCTGCCCAGAACAACATAAAGCGATGCCTTGCAAAAAGAAATAACTTTCATAGAACTTTTATAATCTGTCGGCAATAAATTGCATTGGATGCAGTGCATACCTGAGCCATGTAGAACGAGTTCGCAAAGCTAAAGGGGCTGAACTGCCTGGCACTTGATAGCTTTATACAGGCTATGCCTGAAAACCAGCCAGATGCGGGATAATGGGTTGCTGAACAGTTTATATACCTTGGATCACTCGGGAGCGAAAGTATCTTCATTGAGAATCCCCATTTCAGTCAGCTATCCTCTCTTGCTAAAACAAGCTGCTGTTAATCCACATATGTGTCCATATACTTGCAAAATACCCCAAAGCAATAACCGGTGACCATTTAAGATGACTAAAGAAAGTATACCTGCCTCTTGCCTGGCCCATGAGTGCAATGCCCGCTGCTGAACCAATTGATAATAGCGAGCCGCCAACTCCGGCAGTGAGTGTCACTAATAACCACTGACCCATAGACATTTCAGGATTCATGGTTAATACAGCAAACATGACAGGAATGTTATCAACAATTGCCGATAGCAGACCCACACTGATATTAGCCATGGTTGGACCCCATTGAAAATACATCAGTTCTGAGGCTATCGACAGATAGCCAATAAATCCCAATCCGCCAACACACAGAACCACACCATAAAAGAACAATAAGGTATCCCACTCTGCTCTGGCAATGGGTACAAAAACATCAAAAGCAACCACATCACCTAATTGACTATTCAAACGGCCATTAATTCTCCTTTCGTGAAGTATACATTTCTGTATAGTTTTCTTTAGATAAAATCCAAAAAATTGAAGATAACTCAAACCAGTCAACATGCCTATGACAGGGGGTAAGCCCAGAAAATTATGAAAGCTTACCGCTGTTATTATGGTCATCAGGAAAAGAACAATCATACGCCGTGCTCCGCGTTTCATAATCACAATTTTCTTTGAGGCCGTTGGATGTTCATCAGGAATGGCAAAGCTCATAATCACAGCTGGCACAAGAAAATTAACCAGCGATGGTATAAACAGGACAAAGAAATCCTGGAAATTAATGATGCCTTTTTGCCAGACCATTAACGTAGTAATATCGCCAAATGGACTGAATGCACCACCAGCATTGGCTGCAACCACAACATTGACACAGGCTATTGCTACAAAACGAGTATTAGTCCCTCCAACGGCTAGAATAACTGCGCACATCAGTAAGGCTGTGGTTAAATTATCCGCAATGGGGGAAATAAAAAAGGCCAGAAATCCAGTCATCCAGAATAGCTGGCGAAAAGAAAACCCTTTGCGAATCAACCAGGAACGCAGCGCCAAAAAGACACCTCTATCCTGCATGCCATTTATATAAGTCATTGCAACCAGTAAAATCAGCATCAGCTCGGCATATTCCAGAAGATTATGACGAATTGCATTTTCTGCCACTTCAGGTATTCCATGCTGAGCGTAAATCCAGCCAATCATGGCCCAGATAATACCGGCGGCCAGAATAACCGGTTTAGATTTACGAAGATTAGTAAATTCTTCAGTCATAACCAGAAGATAGGCAAATACAAAAACGATGAGAGCAATATGGCCAATGGGACTTGAGGTGAGATCAATTGTTTCAGAACTGCCGGAGTCCCCGGCAAAAAGCTGCAGGGGTAGAAAAAATAAGCTGAGAAAAAAAACAGGCAGGGGAAGTTTATTTAAAATAATCATATTTCCACAAAAACTAAAATATTTAAACGAAAAAATAACAATACACTTCCCTAAAAATTAACCGGCGATTGGGGATAATATGCGTATTTCTTTATTGATACAGGATTATGTCAGAAGTTTTAAGCAAGTAAAAGCTTTTAGCTCTCCCCCTCATTGCTTAATACCAGATAAGATCTCCCTTTTTTTGCCGGAGCCGGGCACTTTAGTTATATTAAACCCCGCTTCAATCAAGCCTCGTCGAACAATGCCTGCAGAGGTAAAGGTACT
>DAOVUK010000138.1 GCA_030632625.1 Gammaproteobacteria bacterium | reverse complement strand
TTTTCACCATTAGCTTCACGACATTGGTTGATAGCCAGCGCCAGAGTCATCACCTTAGCCTGCTTTTTATCCCAGTGTGGATACTTGTGCGCGATAGCGGGACCATCAGCGAAACAGTCTTTATAGGTTTTACCATTAGCAAACGGCTTTTCCCACATTGCCTGACCATCATCAATAGCAATTTCATAAGGAGGGAAATCTTCAATGGCTTCCCAGTTTTCTCTACCCGCTTTATCATAGGCATAGGCACCATTAGCAAACTCTTGTTTTTCAACACCGGGAAAGCGTGCCTGAAAATATTTAGACAACACGTCTCGATCATCCTCTGGAGTGGCATAAGCACTTGTCATTGCAGTGCTTACTAAGCCAGTCAGAAGTAACTTGATTATTAATTTGTTCATCATTTTTTTGACCACTTTGTAAAAATTAATCGTTATAAAATAGTACGTCGTTATAAGGAATAGATATAATCGACTACTTTATCCAGTTCAGCTTCGGTCAGGATCTCATAACGACCAAATAAGGGCATGGCTGTTTCCGGATTTTTCTTAGATGCATCTGCAATTTGCTCTCTTAATACCTGTTTATCAGGAAAACGAGATTTCATAGCAATCAGTGGTGGTGCAATATTACCCGGACTGGCACCACCTATAATCATATGACAAGCTAAACAATTGCCTTTAGGGCGGGAAAAAGCGAGTTCCTTACCTTCTTCTAAGTTTTTACTAGTGTTGCTTCCTGGTTCTGCAGCCAGTGAAACAGAAGCAGATAGTGAAATACCAACAAGCATGGTGCCTGCTATACTTAGCAGCCCTTTGCTTTTGCTTTTTCTATTCATTCTTTTCTCCTGAGGTGTCTTCCTGAACGGAAGTTAATGCATTATTATTCTAAAAGTTACTTGCACAACAAAAAGGAGCATCATGCTGATGGGGATTGTGCAAGTCAAGATGTTATTATGGCAAGTTAAGAAAAATGTAAAATTAGAAGATATGATGATATGTATAGTGGTTTTCCATAATACCGTCACATAAATTAAATAGAAATTTCTGCTTTTCTATTCATAATTCCTACCCATGCGTGGTTTTCGTTGCACCTTCTGCTCCAACTACCGCTGAAATGCCCAGGGCCTGTCCTCGGGCTATTTTACTACCGACAGAGCGTCCCCGTTATCAATAAATCCATAGAAGTACGTATTTGTACTAAATAAGTGTTCCAAAATAGTGAGCATTCATTATTTAATCAAAATTTGAGCAAATTCTGGGATCTGTTACGCTAAGTCTTGTTTTAGTTCAGGATTGAGCATATGTATTACTTATTAAGGTTGCCGTACTAAAAAAATATATTAAACGAACGCCGGAGCAGATTTATGACTTATGTCGTCACTGAAAATTGTATACGTTGTAAGTACACCGACTGTGTGGATGTCTGTCCTGTGGATTGCTTTCATGGGGGAGCTAATTTTCTGGTTATCGATCCAGAAGAGTGTATTGACTGTGATGTTTGTGTCGCTGAATGTCCTGCTGAAGCTATTTTTTCTGAAGAGGATGTACCGGAAGGACAAAAGCAGTTTATTGAAATCAATGCACGTCTGGCTAAACAATGGCCCATGATTAATTTAAAAACCGATCCACTTCCAGAGGCAGAGAAATGGGATGGCGTTAAAGGAAAAATTAAATACCTGGAAGAATAAAGCCTGCCTGATTTATAAACGGTATGTATTAATATAAACGAGTTTTTATGATGTTAACTTTTGTTACCAGCTTGAGGACTCAAGTCATTACAAACGCAGCAAGTAATTTTTTTATAATTTTAAATAGAGAGGATAACAATAGGTACGATATTATGCATAATACACAATCAGTAACTCCCACAGTTTTTCCTACCAAATATTGGCATAAGCTTGAAGATGGCCGAGTGCAATGTGATGTCTGTCCGCGTGAGTGTAAATTACGTGAAGGTCAGCAGGGATTGTGTTTTGTACGGGCAAACATCAATGACCAGATTGTCCTGACAACCTACGGCCGTTCCAGTGGATTTTGTGTCGATCCCATTGAGAAAAAGCCCCTTAGCCACTTTTTACCCGGTACTCCGGTATTGTCTTTTGGAACCGCAGGGTGCAATCTGGCCTGTAAGTTTTGTCAAAACTGGGATATGAGTAAATCCCGCGAAATGGATATCCTCGCCGATCATGCATCACCCGAGAAAATCGCACGTGTGGCAAAAGAACTTGGCTGTCGCAGTGTTGCCTATACCTATAACGATCCGGTGATCTTTATGGAGTATGCCATCGATATAGCCAAAGAATGCCGTAAACAGGATATTAAGTCGGTGGCAGTAACAGCAGGCTATATCAGCTCAGAGCCGGGTAAGGAGTTTTTTCAATACATGGATGCTGCCAATGTTGATTTAAAAGCCTTTAGTGAAGATTTTTACCATAAATTAACCGGTGGACATCTACAGCCGGTGCTGGACACGCTGAAGTACCTCAAGCATGAAACCGATGTCTGGGTAGAAATTACCACCCTGCTGATACCCGGAAAGAATGATTCTGATGAAGAGCTCAATGCCATGACACGCTGGGTTGTTGAAAACCTGGGGCCGGATGTACCCATGCATTTTACCGCCTTTCATCCCAGCTGGAAAATGCTGGATATACCCTCAACACCACCGGCAACACTGACCCGTGCGCGTCGCATAGCACTGGACAATGGTGTACATTATGCCTATACCGGTAATGTTCACGATGAAGACGGTGAAAGTACTTATTGTCATCAATGTCATACGCGCCTGATCGGCAGGGACTGGTACGTCCTTTCAGACTGGAAACTTGATGACCAGGGATGCTGCAAAAAATGCGGTGCTCGTTGTGCCGGGGTACTGGAAAGCAAACCGGGCAAGTGGGGAGCCAGACGTTTACCGGTGCAGCTAAGCTCTTTTGCATGAATGAAATTAGCTGCATCAAATCCATATTAATAATTGTTTATTTACTAATCAATAAGCTTCAGCAACAAGGCCATACGCATTAAATCTGATAAAGTTTTGGCAACCATTTTCTCCATTACTTTGGAGCGATGAGCTTCTACTGTAGACTGACTGATATTCATGTCTGCTGCGATAATTTTATTACGTTTACCTTCAATGACACATTGCAGCACTTCCTTTTCTCTTGGGGTCAGCTCATCATATCTTCTTTCAATATCCTGCAAACGTGATGATTCTCCCCTTTGTTTTGCATCCTGTTCAATCGCTCTATGCACATTGTCCAGCATTGACTGATTGTTAAAAGGTTTTTCAATAAAATCAACAGCACCAGCAGTCACAGCTCTTACTGCCATAGGCACATCACCATGGCCGGTGATGATAATGATAGGGGGGTGAATTTTTTCTGCACTCAATCTTGCCTGTAAATCCAGTCCGCTCAGACCGGGCATGCGAACATCCAGTATGAGACAGCCTGACTTTGAGGCATTAAACTGGTCTAAATATTCCTGAGCCGATGCAAAACTTTCAGATTTCAGGCCTACAGATTCCATTAACAGGGTCAGCGCACTGCGAACCTGCTCATCATCATCGACAATAAAAACACGAGGTTCTTCACTCATTTATTTTACTCCACTAATTTTTTTGCAGACAGCCCTTTGCCAGATAAGAGCTTCTTATTGATATCATTCACTTTGCTGGCCACTGGCAGCGCAAAGCGAAACACAGTACCGCCACCACCATCAGAATGCAAATACAATTTACCATGATGCGATTCGATAATACCATGACTGATAGAGAGTCCTAAGCCAAGGCCATTGTTTTTACTGGTAATAAACGGATCAAATAAACCCTCTTTTATTTTATCATCAATTCCCGGCCCGTTATCTTCAACGGTAACAACAACCGCATTATCACCGGCCACTTCGGTCTTAATTATTAAAATTCTATTTTCTTTATCAACAACCTGTAATGCTTCAATAGAATTTTTCAGTAAATTTAATAAAACCTGTTCTATTTGTATCGGCTGAGCCAGCACTTGATAAAGATTATTATCCATTTTGCGAATAATTTTAACATCGGATTTTCGAGCCTCCGGCTCAATAAACAACAGGACCTCTACAATCAAATCATTAATATCAATGATAGAACGCTCTGGTTGTTCCTTGCGCACAAACTGACGTAGTTGTTTGATAATTTCACCTGAGTGTTGAGCCTGCAAGCCTATGATTTCCAGGATATCAAGCAGTTTATCTTTTTCGATTCCACCGCTTTCCAGCATTTGAATACAGGCAAAAGAATTAGTGGCAATTGCAGTCAATGGCTGATTCAGTTCATGAGCAATTCCTGAGGCCATTTCACCCATGGTATTCAAGCGTGCCATATGTGCTATTTCTTTCTGATGTCGACGTTTTTCTTCATCCGCTGCTTTTCGTTCACTGATATCTCGATAAACAACAACACTGCCAATCGCATCACCTTTATGATCAAGCATGGGAGTACTGCTGTATTCAACAGGGAAACTGCTGCCATCTTTTTTCCAGAAAATATCATCATCAACAAAACGCGGCTGCTTATCCATAAAGGTTAAATAGACCGGGCACTCCTCTGACTTATACACACTGCCATCCAGATGTGTATGGTGTAATAATTCATGCTGGTTGGCATTCTGAAAATCGCTTATTTCCCAACCGGTGTTATGCCTCATGGAACGATTCATAAAGACACAATTACCGTTGGTATCGACACCATAAATCCCATCACATACTGAGTTAAGAATTAAATCATGCTGATATTCCAGTGAGCGTTTTGATTTTGTTAACTGAGTGTTTAAGCGTGCAATCCAGGTGCTCATTATGGCCATCATAAACAAAAAAACGAACACAACTGCAATTCCCAGCCAATAGCGTTCAAGCGCATCCAGCAGAGTAAAACGCCCACTTGTCTCATAAGGAGGCAGTTTAAGTTGTTTAAAAAGCTCATGGACCTGTTGATAATCCAGTGGCACTGTCCAACTTGAATAATGATTCACTTCTGAGGTATGAAGACTGCTCATTTTTAAAAGAGCCACCGCGACTTTCTGAGCCAGCTGATTTGATGTATGTTTTAATTTACTAAATGGCCATTCCGGATAAAGCGTCGTGCTGTGAAGATAAGGAAAACCATCATAGATCACCGGAGAAATAATTTTAAATTCATCCAGACGAATAGCGCCGTTGGCAGCCATCTTTTCCAGAATACCACTACGCACCGTGCCCACATCAACAAAACCATTTTTTACAGCAAGCACAACTTCATCATGTGTGCCACCGAATGAAATGGATGCAAAATCTTTATAGGGATCAATCCCCTCCTTTTGCATTAATCCCCATGCCATTTGAAAACCACCCAGAGATGTTTCATCAACAGCCATAAACTTCTTGCCGCGTAAAGTGCGAATATCTCTTATATCATTACGAACCTTTCGGGCAAAAATAACACCCGCAAACACATTCAATGGAATATCTCCAATGAGATTATTCAGGGTAACAATTCGGGAAACCCGATAGCGAACTTCCATATTGACATAAATACCTGAATTTACCAGCAGAAAATCAACCGCAGCGTCACTGACAGCAGAATCAATCTCAGCAAAATCCAGGGGGATAATTTCAAAGTGATAGCCATCCAGAGTGTCACTGAGATATTGTGCGGTCGGTGACCAGGTTTGCCGGGTCACATCATCACCACGATGACTTAAAACACCAATTCGGATCAGTTCTTCATCTTCTATGGCCTGCACACTTTGAGACACAAAGACAAAGAGCAGAGAGCATATTAAAATTAATAACAGCTGTTTATTAACAATCAATTGATAACCCGCTCATTTTTTAAGAGGCAAATTCATTTATTCACTTATGATGAGAATGGATAAAAACTTCGGTTGTCCTGTATGCAGCCTAAGGAAAACCGCTATAAGCCATCTTATTTTTATCCATGTTCTTTTTATTCTGGTTGTTAAATAATAAAGGGTAATTATTAATGAATCAATTCAGAAAAGAAAATAGAGAGCTAAACAATGACAGTTTCAAGAAGAAAGTTTGTAAAAATAATGGGTGTAGCAGGTACAGCAACAACCATACCTGCACTTTTTCCTGTGAACGCACTGAGTAAATCCAGTGATAGTCAGCCAAAAGATTTTTACAGTATTCCCATGAAAGGAAATGTCCGCATATTACATATTACCGATGTTCACGGACAATTAAATCCCGTTTATTTTCGTGAACCTAATGTTAATCTGGGTGTGGGTGATGCTTATGGACGTCCTCCTCATGTCGTCGGTAAAAAATTACTAACCTATATGGGACTTAAACCCAATTCCCCGGAAGCCTATGCCTATACTTATTTGAATTTTGAAAATGTGGCAAAAATTTATGGTAAAACCGGTGGTTTTGCCCAGATTAAGACACTGTTAAACCGCTTACGTCAACAGGCTGGCGGTAAACAAAACACTCTGACCATTGATGGTGGTGACTTATGGCAGGGTTCAGGTACCGCTTTGTGGACTCGTGGTGTGGATATGGTTGAAGCATCCAATATCATGGGCCTGGATGTGATGGTGGGTCACTGGGAATTCACCTACAAAGAAGAAGAAGTTTTGAGCAATGTAGCCCTGTTCAAAGGCGATTTTATCGGCCAGAATGTCCGGGTTAAAGAAGACGCTCTGATGAGTGATGAATACCCTGCTATGGTGGAACGTTATGACGGCAGCGGTCTTTATGATGAAGATTCCGGTCATGCTTTTCGTCCCTATGTCATTAAAGAAATTAATGGTGCCAGGATCTGTATCATTGGTCAGGCATTTCCCCGCACAGCAAATGCCAATCCGCAGGAATTTTTCCCGGACTGGTCATTTGGCCTGCGTGAAGATGACATGATTGAACTGGTGAAAACAATACGTGCCGAAGAAAAGCCTGATGCCATTGTTTTACTGTCACACAATGGTATGGATGTCGATATCAAAATGGCACAGAATGTTCCCGGACTGAATGCTGTTTTCGGCGGTCATACTCATGATGGTATGCCCAAACCTGTTGAGGTCAAAAATGTGGAAGGCGGCACCTGTCTGGTAACCAATGCCGGTTCAAATGGCAAATATGTGGGTGTCATGGATTTTGATATTCAGGATAAAAAAATTAAATCCATAAATTACCAGATGCTGCCTATTATCACCGACTGGCTGCCGGCTGATAAAGAAATGGCCGCCTATATTAAACAAATGCGCCAGACAAAATACTCCGATAAAATTGTTGAAAGCCGCGCCAGTAAATATTTCTACAATAAATCCCGAGTCGGAAAAACCTATGAAGAAATCCTCAATGAGAAACTAGCCATTGCGGATCGTTTATTGTATCGCCGGGGTAATTTTATGGGCACCTGGGATCAAATCCTGTGTAATGCCTTAAGGCATGAATACCAGGCTGATGTTGCCATGTCAGCAGGTGTACGCTGGGGCACAACCACACTTGAAGGCGACTGGATCACTATGGAAGATGTGATGACACAATGTGCCATTACTTATGGTGAAACCTATGTTGCTGAGATGAAAG
>DAOVUK010000197.1 GCA_030632625.1 Gammaproteobacteria bacterium | reverse complement strand
TATAAGTAAAGGGTATAAGTAATGGTGGAAGAACCGCCTGAACCGTCGTTAACTTTCGCTCTTGAACCTATCGGTTCAAGTGGAGATATGACTGATAAATCAGGCTTACTGCTCGCTTTACTTAGAAAAATAAAGGGCAGGCATGCACACATTACCAGGCGCGCATCCCCTGGGTAAAAGATTACGGCTCAAGAAGTACCCAGTTAGCTAACCTGTTCAAGTAGAGCTTCCACACAGGTTGATTATAGCATCTCTGACAGTTAGAGCAAAAAATTTTTAAAGCTCCATTTGTTTACTTTCATTAACCGCACCATCAATTTTTTCTCTTAATTGGCGAAGTTGTTGTTTTAGCTGGCTTTCACTGGTTGTTTGCTGCTGCTGCTGTAATAAATCATGGGCCAGATTAAGTGCGGCCATGACCGCAATACGGTCGCTGCCAATGACCTTGCCGGAAGTTCGGATTTCAAGCATTTTGTTATTCAAAAGAGCGGCAGAATCTTCCAGACTCTCTTTATGGTTGGGGGCGCAGGCAATGCGGTAATCTTTTTCCAGGATTTTGACGGTAACGGGTACAGTTTCTTCTTTCATCCATTACTCTCCATGGCTTTGAGGCGATTAATAATAGCTTCAACACGGGTTCGTGCTGTTTCATTTTTTTCCATAAGCCTGGAACGCTCAACCTGCAAGAATTCCTGTTGTGAACGTAACTGGCCATTTTCTTCTTTAAGCTGGCTGATGGTTCCAAGTAAAATATCAACACTTTCATCCAGACGCTTTAGCTCAATATCCGTATCATTGGCAATTGCATTTTCTACCATATTTTCTACCCTGTTTTCTATTTATTATTTACTGCTTTATTTTCTACTTTTGTTTTCTACTTGTATTTTATACAACAGTGCAGACAGACTTATTACATTTTTTCATAATCTAATGCCTATGGTAAGATTCATTACCGCAATGGTCAATGGCTAAAGTAACAATCTATAACGGAAATATTGATTATCTGGGGTATAATTTCAATAATAGAAAATAAATCACATTATTAGTACCTTAGAAAGAGCTTATTGAGGCTTTTTTCAATAAGAAATTTCGTTCAGGTACTTATCCTGTGATTACTTATAGTTATTATAGTGAATAATTAAATTATTGTTTGAATTAGAAGGTTTTATGTCATTAGAAACAGATATTGAGCAGATAAAAGCAGATCTGATAAAACTGGACAGTGAGTTATCACCCTCAGAAGTGCATGGAACATTGTGCGGCATCCTTTGCGGTAAGGGGGATATCAACGTGCATGAATGGTTATCACTCACTTTTTTCAGAGATGATAATGATGTTTCAAAAGCCGTTAATACGCGGGAATTACTGCTTGAGGCAATTGCCGAATCATTTAAAGATTTCTTTTTAGCAACAGTGAAGGCGCTGGCTGATAATAATCTTAATTTTTATCTGCTGGTGCCGGAAAATGACAGTGCAGCGGTGCGTCTACAGGCGATTGCTGAATGGGCACAGGGTTTTTTAATGGGGCTGAGTCTTGCCGGAATTAAAAACTTCTCTGCTTATCCCCATGAGGTGACAGAATTTGTTGAAGCAATGGCTGCAATTGCCACAGTAGAGGATTATGAGCTGGCAGGTGATGACAGTGATGAACAAGCGATTATTGAATTTATTGAGTTTATTCGCATTGGTGTTTTGCTCATCAATGAAGAAATAAATCCTCTTCGTGTACCTGTTGCCCTTGCTGATGCGGATAGTGATACGACTTTGCATTAATAAATAAAAATCCCTTTTAAGTGATTAAAAAAGAACTTTGAGCCAAAAAATGACAGAAACAAAAGAATTTGCAAAACGCAGAAAGCATTTAATGCAGGATATGGGTGCTGACAGCATTGCTATTTTACCCACTGCAGGCGAACAGGTCAGAAACCGTGATGTCAATTATACCTTCAGGCCGGATAGTGATTTTCTGTATTTAACGGGGTTTTGGGAGCCGGAATCGGTTCTGGTGCTGATTCCAGGACGCAAGCATGGTGAATATGTGCTGTTCTGTCGTGAAAAAGATGAAGCTCAGGAAGTCTGGCATGGCCGCCGTGCGGGTCAGGAAGGTGTGTTAGCCGCTTATGGTGCAGATGACTCGTTTCCCATCACTGACATTGATGAAATTTTACCCGGCCTGATGGAAAATAAAACCCGGGTATTTTATACCATGGGTATTCATGCTGATTTTGATCAGCGTTTAACCGGCTGGGTGAACCAATTAAAGCAAAAAGTGCGTATGGGTGTGAATGCCCCGGGTGAGTTTGTCGCACTGGATCATCCGTTACATGAAATGCGCTTATTCAAATCAGCCAATGAAATTAAGATGATGAAAAAGGCCGCCAGTATTTCCTGTCAGGCACACAAACGCTTAATGAAAACCTGTAAACCCGGCCTGCTTGAATACCAGCTGGAAGCAGAATTCGTGCATCAGTGCCTGTTTAACGGCTGCCGGGATCTGGCCTATCCATCAATTGTCGGCGGCGGTGAAAATGCCTGCATTCTGCATTACACCGAGAACGATGCGCCGTTAAAAGAAGGTGATCTGGTGTTAGTTGATGCGGGCGGTGAATACCATGGGTACGCATCTGATATTACCCGAACCTATCCGGTCAATGGCCATTTTTCACCTGAACAGAAGGCACTGTATGAATTAGTACTGGAGGCTCAGCAAGCTGCGATTGAAATGGTTTATCCCGGCAGTCACTGGAATGCACCCCATGAAGTCGCGGTAAAAGTGATCACGAAAGGTCTGGTGCGTCTTGGACTGCTGAAGGGACGAGTTGACAAACTGATTAAAGATGCAGCCTATAAAGCCTTTTATATGCACCGTACAGGGCATTGGCTGGGCCTGGATGTTCATGATGTCGGCGATTATAAGATTGATAATGAATGGCGAATGCTGGAACCGGGTATGGTGCTGACGATTGAACCGGGAATTTATACCGGTGATAATCGCAAGATAGCAAAAAAATGGCGTAATATTGGTATTCGGATTGAAGATGATGTCCGGGTGACCCGGACAGGCTATGAAGTACTGACAGCCAATGCACCCAAAAGTGTTGCAGAAATAGAAACGCTCATGGCTGCAGATAGTGCGTCAGTTATCAGCCCGAAAAAAGAAGCGGTTAAGCCGGGCAAAAGAGCCGTCAGCCAGAAAAGAGCCGTCAGCCAGAAAAAGGCCGTCAGCCAGAAAAGAGCCCTCAGCCAGAAAAAGGCCCTCAGCCGGAAAAAGGCCACTAGCCCGAAAAAAGCAACGCTTAAGAAAAAAACCGTTAGCAGGAAAAAAGGCATTAGTCGGAAAAAAGCCGTTAGCTCAAAAAAAGCCGTAACTCGAAAAAAAGCAGTGGCCTCTGCTTCAGGCAAAAAGAAGGTCGTTAGAAAAAAAAGGGTGAGCAAAACCAAAAGCACTCGCAAGACCAATGCCGTGCGGAAAAATCACGTGAAAAATAAGTAGCCGGCAATAAACAGTGAGAAATGTTCTGAATGACAAAACAAGCAAATAGCGACTTTGATATTATCATTGTTGGCGGTGGTATGGCCGGTGCAACAATGGCATTGGCTCTGGCACCTGCTGTGGAAAAAATAGGCTTGAGTATTGCTGTTATTGAAGCACATCCCTATCAACAGGAACAAAGTCAGCCCAGTTTTGATGATCGCTGCCTGGCGCTGGCCTGGAGTTCGAGGCAGATTTATCAGGCAATGGGGATCTGGGATAAACTGGCCCAGCGTGATGGCGATGGCTTTGCAGCGATAAAGCATATCCATATTTCAGATCGCGGGCACCTGGGTGTGACCCGGCTTGATCATCAAAAAGAAGGGGTGCCGGCGCTGGGTTATGTGGTCGAAAGCCGTGTGGTCGGTGAAGTTTTAATTGAGCAGATGCAGCAGCAGGAAAATATTCATCTTTTTTGTCCTGCTGTTATTGAACAGATTGAAAGCACTACAGAAGAGGTTAAAATCAGCTTACAACAGGAAATTCATTCTGAATCTGTTGTCACAAACCTCAGTACACGTTTGCTGATTATTGCTGATGGTGTTAATTCTAAAACCCGGGAATCTCTGGGGATTCAAATCAACCAGCATTCCTATGCACAAACGGCCATCATTGCCAATATTGAAACTGAAATACCCCATAAAAATATTGCCTACGAACGTTTTACTGATTCCGGGCCGCTGGCCGTATTGCCCCTGACCCGTAATCGCAGTTCTCTGGTCTGGACCGTCAGAGACGATCAGCTGGAACAAATAATGGTATTGGACGATGCCGGTTTTATACAGGCATTGCAGCAGCGTTTTGGCTATCGTCTGGGTCAGATCACTAAAGTGGGACGCAGGGCAGCTTATCCTCTGGCACTGATGACCATTAACAATGATACTCTGAGTCATCAAAACCGGGTTGCCCTGATTGGTAATGCCGCACATGGTGTGCATCCGGTGGCCGGACAGGGCTTTAATCTGGGACTGCGTGATATTTCTGCCCTGGCAGAACTGATCGTGACAGAAATGCAAACGTATAAATCAGGCGACCCCGGCAGCAGGGAATTATTAAATTCCTATTGGCAATGGCGTCAGGCTGATATCCGCCAGGTGACCAGTATTACTAATGGTCTGATTAAACTCTTTTCAAATCAGTCAACGACATTGGCTGTGTTAAGAAATTCCGGATTATTGCTGACGGATATTATATCACCGCTGAAACATGCCATTGCTCATGAAGCCATGGGCTGTGGTGTGCTGCAGGGAAAAATGACTAAAATGGCCGTTGGTCAATCATTGTTTTAATGTAGAGACGTTGCATGCAACGTCTCTACGCTCTCATTAAAAAAAGAAAATATGACAAAAACAAAGACACAAAAAACAGTTCAACCTTACGATATTATTATTGTCGGCGGCGGCATGGTTGGTGCGACTCTGGCCTGTGCGCTAGGTAACAGCTCACTTAGAATTGCCGTGATAGAAGCCCGTCAAAGTAATTTTGACTGGCAGGAAGGCTCTCATGATATTCGTGTCAGTGCCATTACTCATGCCAGTCAGCATATTTTTGAAAATCTGGGTGTATGGGAGAGTATGCAGCATGATGGTGCGGCTGCCTATAACAAAATGCATGTCTGGGATGCCACGGGTCAGGGGCAGATTCACTTTGACAGTACTGAGGTGGGTCAGGCTGATTTAGGACATATTATTGAAAACCGGATCATTCAAAAAGCCGTGCAGACCCGTCTGTCCGATTTTGATAATGTTGATTTATTAATGCCGCTGCAGCTGCAGTCAATGCAGCTGAATGAACAGGGAGTTGAACTCCTTGCAGCAGATGGTTTAAAACTGAGTGCTGCAGTGCTGGTGGGTGCTGACGGCGCCAATTCCTGGGTAAGAAAACAGGCCGGTATTACCTTGAGCAGCTGGGCTTATCAGCAGAATGCTGTGGTGTGCAATGTCACCACATCGGAATCACACCAGAATGCCTGCTGGCAGCAGTTTATGCCGGAAGGGCCGCTGGCATTTTTGCCGCTTGCCGATGGCCAAAGCTCAATTGTCTGGTCAACTACAGAAGAAAAATCCCGGTCATTGCTCACGATGGATGAACACTCTTTTAATCAGGAATTACAGCTGACCTTCGGCAGCTCTCTGGGACGTATTCAACTGAGTTCCGAGCGAGGCAGTTTTCCGCTGCGCCTCAGACATGCCAATCAGTATGTTCAGGAACATCTGGCGCTGATAGGTGATGCCGCTCATACGGTACATCCTCTGGCAGGTCAGGGCGTCAATCTGGGTTTACTGGATGCTGTTGTGCTGGCAGAAGAATTGCTGCGTGCTCAGGAGAAAAAACGTGAAATTGGTGCTTTATCTACCTTGCGACGCTATGAACGACGACGTAAAGGCGATAATATCGCCATGCTGGCGGCAATGGATGGCTTTAAACGGCTATTCAGTAATGATCTCACCCCACTGAAGTTCTTACGCAATTCAGGACTCAATATTGCGGATAAACTCGGTCCGCTAAAAAATATGATGATCAAGCGGGCTATGGGTTTATCTGGCCTTGGTTTAAAAGAAAAACTACCGTATCTGGCACGACCAAATATTGAATCTTGATGAGCCAGGCTCCTAGTCCTGTTTACGCTTAAAGACCACAATATGACTCATATCCAGAGTGATCCCCAGCTGGCTGTTGATGGGATGGTTATGGTGGCTGGGAGTGATGCATAACACATTGCTGCGGTCATTGAGCTTCAGTGTATATAAAAACTCGGCACCACGAAAAACTTTGTCGACAATTTCCAGCTGATGTTTACTTTTATCATCATGAATAATATCATCCGGCCGGACCAGAATATCCACCGGGCAGTTTTTCCGGCAGCCGTCAGGCACCTTGCCGTGAATATCACCCAGGCCGGTTTTTATTGTGTGATTGTTTAAAACTGT
>DAOVUK010000119.1 GCA_030632625.1 Gammaproteobacteria bacterium | reverse complement strand
GGATACTTGAAGCAGACTCCATGTCTCCCATATCGATATAAGCCTTAGCAAGATCAAGCTTTGTACCTACGGCATCAAGCTCAGGAAAATCTTCTTCAAACTCATCAAAGTCTAAATCATCATCAAGTAAATCCAACTCATCATTTTCAGATATTAATGAGTCATCAACCTCTAATAAAGAGTCATCAACGTCTTTTAATGAGTCATCAACCTCTAATAAAGAGTCATCAACGTCACCTGATTCCAGACTGTCAGTAGCAATTTCAAGGCTGTCATCTTCAAGTTCCACAAGTTCCAGACTGTCGCCTTCAAGTTCCAGACTGTCATCTTCAAGTTCAAGACTGTCATCTTCAAGTTCAAGACTGTCATCTTCAAGTTCCAGACTGTCGTCTTCAAGTTCCAGACTGTCGTCTTCAAGTTCCAGACTGTCGCCTTCAAGTTCAAGACTGTCATCTTCAAGTTCAAGATTGTCATCAATCTTTAGAGTTGATTCATCCAAATCAAACTCATTGCCGGAATCACCTTCAGCTGTATCAAGATCTTCAAGGCTGAGTTCAAATTCATCATCAGTATCCTGAGCAGACTCTGTATTAACTAAAGCTGAGTCATCCAGTGATAAATCAAATTCGTCATCAGACCCACCGGCATCACCTAAAATTGAATCTTCATTAAAACTAATTTCTTCACTTTCAAGAGATAAATCATCAGAAATATCATCCAGTGAAAGCTCATTGCTTTCACTTAAAGAGTCATCCAGTGAATCTATTTCATCAGATACATCAGCACTCACTTCTTCGACAGCAACATCAGCATCAAAAGAATCAGGCATATCAATATCAACACCCAGTTTTTCTGCCCACGATTTTGCTTTAGTCCACTCTGAAGTCAGTTCGAAGTCATCAGAGGTCTTTTTCAGTAATTCTTTAACCACATCAGCCTGTACAGCAAATGAATCTTTCAAATTATCACCATGATAAACTTCAAGAAGCTTCAGTTGATAATCTAAACGCTCAGGTTCAGTCTTTAAGGCGCTTTGTAATAACTCTTCTGCCTGTTGATAACGCCCATAGACCATAAAGACATCAGCTTCAGAAATTGGGTCAGCTTCAGTATCATCAGGCTGCAGTGATTCCATATCGTCAGCAGAGAAGTCACTTAAAAAAGAAGTTTCGGTATCAGAAGCAAGCACTTTGGTTGAAGATTCAGTCGATTCAACTAATTCAGAATCATCCACAGCAAAATCACTATCGTCAGCATCCATTTTTGAATCAAGAATACTTTCCTCAAATTCATTCTCTTTTTTACCACGGCCACGCAGACCAAGCCATGCAAGTATTAACACCACCAGACCACCACCGCCTGCAGTGTACGGCAGCATCGCTTCACTGAGAAGCACATCAATCACATTTTCCTGCTGTGCCGCTGGTTTTGCCGGTTCAGGCTTAGGTTTAACTTTTTTCTCTGCTTTAACAACGGGCTTAACAACTTGCTCAGCTGCTGCTTCTGGTTGGACCTCAACTGGTTTGCTTGCTGTCACATCAGATTGAAGAACTTCCGGTATTGTTATTACCTCATCAACACTCACTGACGGTGTTGACTCTGATAACATTTTTTCATCATTGTTTAATTCAACTGAAGGGTCAATATGCTTTGCCAGCTGCAAATCAGTTATTTCTTCAATAACGGCTTGTTCTACTTTTTTATCTGCAACAACTTCTGCAACAACTTCTTCAACAACTTCTTCAACAACTTCTTCAACAACAGATTCTTCCAGTTTTACATCTTCAACAGGTGTATCAGTGACAGCTTTTAATTCAGATTCAGCCTCTGGCTCAGAAGCAGCTTCAGGCTGTGCTTCCATAGCCTGCATTTCTTTTTGCTTTTGCAAAGCAGCCAGACTTTCATCTTTTAACTCAACAAGAGATGTTTTGGTTTGCAGAAGTTCTTCAAGTTCTTTAATACGCGCTCTAAGTTCCTGATTCTCAACTTCTTTAGATTCAAGTTCTTCACCTGCAAGTGATAATTTTTCTTTTAGTTGTTTTGCCTTAGAATTTAAATCACCCTGCATATCAGCATTTTCTGTTTTGCCAGCAGCAATCAGTGTCAACTGAGCATCTGCCGGAGCAGTTGCTGAACTGCGATCGCTGCGGTCAACCAGATTAGTTGATGCTTTTTGCTTTCTGATTTCTTTCCAGCTCTGATATTGTTCCCTGACCTGACGACTGGCATTTGAACGGCTAAGCTTGTTTAAACTTGCACGTTCTTTGATGCGTAATACATAGCCGGCTTTGAGATTATTAATATTATTATCGAAGAATGCCTGTGGATTATCACGTAATAATGCCATCATCATCTGATCAACTGAAACATTGTCTGGAGCAATATTTTTGGCAATATTCCAAAGTGTGTCATTGCGTTTGGTCGGACCATAGTTCAGCTCACCAGAGCCGCCTTTTGGTGACAGTACATAATTTGAACCAGCAGATGAAGCAGCTTTCCTGTCTGTTTTACCAGTCGACTTACGGGTTTGAGTTCGCTTTACCTGAGATGCACGTGATGCAGTCGCTGTGGTCACTGGGCGAGCCTGCTGTTTTACGAACTCTGGCGGGTCAAGCAGCATGGTATATTCTCTGAGCAGACGACCAGAACCCCAGGCGGCCTCAATCAGGAAGTTTGCAAATGGTTCTCTAAAAGGTTTTTTGGTGGTAATAACAACATAATTTTTACCGTTGCGCTGGATCAGCTTAAATTTGAATTTAGCAAGATAATCACTGCGTTCTATATTCGCACGTGAATAGATACTTCTGGGTGCCAGTCCAACTTTCAGGGAATCAAGATCTTTTTTGGTCACCGAATGAAGGGCAATTTCTGCATTCAGCGGTTGATTTAAAGATGAGTTAACCTGTATATCCCCCATTCCCAACGCCCAGACGGACACAGGTGACATTAAGAATGATACGGTACATGCAAGGATTGATTTCCGCACTTGCTGGCTCCCTTTTTTTAATTAGATCTGGTTGATCCAGAATTTGATTGTTTCAATATTAGTACAAAATACTAAAATTTAGTAAGTATTCACTCAGATTGTCTAAAAAAACATCAGCCTGAGCAAAAAACATAACTTATTCTCTATTATTATTAGTATGTTAAATTGAAAAATTCAAGAAAAACATTAACAAGTTTGCAAAATAATTAAAAATTGCCGACCAATTCACGATTTCTTGAATTCTTACCTTGATTAAAGCACATAATAAAGGGCCTGATTACAAATAGTCTTTTATCAGTATTTCTGCTATTTGAACACTATTCAATGCAGCCCCTTTACGCACATTATCAGCAACCACCCAGAGATCTAATCCTCGTGGATGAGAAATATCTTCACGGATCCGACTGACATAAACCGGATCACTTGAAGCACCTTCTGTTACCGCTGTGGCATAGCCGCCATCATTGCGTTCATCCATTACTTCGATACCATCAAATGCCTGCAGCAGCTCAGTAGCCTTCTGTGCCGTTATTTTTTCTCTGGTTTCAATATGAAGTGCTTCGGAATGACCGTAAAAGACCGGTACTCTAACAGCTGTCGGGTTAACCAAAATGGAATCATCTTCAAAGATCTTATTAGTTTCCCACACCATTTTCATTTCTTCTTTGGTATAACCATTGTCTTTAAAAACATCAATATGAGGTAAAACATTAAACGCAATTTGTTTTGGATAAACCTCTACCTTAATATCTTTAGCATTAAGAATGCTGGCTGTTTGTCCTGCCAGCTCTTCAATGGCATTTTTTCCAGTCCCTGAAACCGCCTGGTAAGTACAGACATTGATACGCTCGATACCAACAGCATCATAGATGGGCTTGAGAGCCACCAGCATTTGAATTGTTGAGCAATTGGGGTTAGCAATAATGCCGCGTTTTTTATAGCCGGCAATCGCATGTGGATTCACTTCAGGGACAATCAAAGGAACATCGTCGTCATAGCGAAAATGAGCTGTATTATCAATAACAACACAGCCGGCTGCTGCAGCTTTAGGTGCATAGACTTCAGAAATACTGCCGCCGGCAGAAAACAAACCAATTTGCACCTGGGAAAAATCAAACTCGCTCAGGTCCTGAACAGTATAATTTTTTCCTTTAAACTGAATCTTACTGCCGGCAGAACGCGCACTGGCAAGTGGATAAAGATTTCGAACCGGGAAATCCCGTTGTTCAAGAATTGCCATCATAGTTTCACCAACAGCACCTGTGGCACCGACTACCGCAACATCATATTCTTTTGTCATTAGTTTTTCCTGACTTTAATCTATGTTTTTAAACTGTATTTCTTTTTTCTAAACAAAGAGCATTTAAGCTAGCAGAGCTGCAACGACTGCATCACCCATTGCTTCTGTTCCTACTCTGGAATCACCTTCTGTATAGATATCCACTGTTCTAAGTCCCTGATTTAGAACCTCTTCAACAGCCTTTTCAATTTTAACTGCTAAACCTTCATCACTCAGAGAATAGCGCAGCATCATTGCAAGCGATAAAATCGTTGCCAGAGGATTGGCAATATCCTGTCCGGCAATATCAGGTGCAGAGCCATGAATGGGCTCATACATCCCTTTTTGATTTTTGTCCATTGAAGCGGACGGCAGCATACCGATTGAACCCGTTAACATCGCTGCACAATCGGACAAAATATCACCAAACATGTTGCTGGTCACCATCACATCAAATTGTTTTGGTGCTCTGACTAACTGCATGGCGGCATTATCAACATACATATGGCTCAGTTCAACATCAGGATAATCTTTACTGATGCGAATCATCACTTCACGCCATAATTCAGTACATTCCAGTACATTAGCCTTGTCCACTGAACAAAGTCTTTTATCCCGCTTCATGGCCGTATCAAAAGCAACATGTGCAATACGCTCTATTTCAGACTCTTTATAGATAAGTGTATTAAACCCTTGTTTTTCATTATTTTCAAGTATTCTTACGCCACGAGGTTGACCGAAATAAATGCCGCCGGTCAATTCACGCACGATCATAATATCTAAACCGGAGACCACCTCTTCTTTTAGAGTCGAAGCGTGTGCCAGCTGCGGGTATAAAATAGCAGGTCGCAGATTGGCAAAAAGTTCTAATTCTGATCGCAAACCCAGCAGTCCTTTCTCAGGACGCACTGCAATATCAAGAGATTCCCATTTATAACCGCCAACCGCACCTAATAATATGGCATCTGCTTCTTTAGCCAGATTTAATGTAGTCTCAGGTAAAGGTGAGCCCGAGTCATCATAAGCAGCACCACCAACCAGACCCTGTTCCATTTCAATATCAAGACCAAAGTCACTTTTCAGACAGTTCAGGACTTTTACCGCCTGAGCAACAATTTCTACACCAATGCCGTCACCGGGTAATACCGCTATTTTTTTACTCATAATTTTATCTCAGATAGTCATTAAGCCAAAGTTCATTTATATTTAAACTTTGGGTAAGGTGGGATTGCCCACCATTAATAGGTTCAATTGATTTTTCTAGGTTAAAAGCCTGTATTAAAAAAGCCAGGGCGTTATTTCTTTTTGTTTGTTCTCATAGATCCGAATATCTTGTGCATGCTCCAGCGTCAGGGCAATCTCATCCAGACCTTCTAACAGGCAATGACGACGGAACTTATCCAGTTCAAAGCTAACATCAAAAACAGAGCCGGAAGAAGCTTCTGAGGTTATTTTTTGCTGCTGCAAATCAATCGTGAGCTGAAAGCCTTCATTGGCAAACACCGCATTAAATAACTCATCAATCATTGCTGCAGGCAGTATTATGGGCAATAAACCATTTTTAAAACAGTTATTATAGAAGATATCGGCAAAACTTGGGGCAATTATTACTCGAATACCATAATCTTCCAGTGCCCAGGGAGCATGTTCTCGTGAAGAACCACAACCAAAATTATCTCTGGCCAGCAAAATTCGGGCATTCGCATAACGGGATTGATTGAGGATAAAATCCGGATTGATCGGCCGCGTTGAATTGTCCATACCCGGCTCACCATGATCCAGATAGCGCCACTGATCAAACAAATTAGGTCCAAAACCACTGCGTTTAATGGATTTTAAAAATTGTTTGGGAATAATGGCATCGGTATCAACATTGGCTCTATCCAGAGGCACTGCTATCGCAGTCATTTTTGTAAACTTTTCCATAACAGGCTCCTTTATCCTTTGTTTGTCAAATAAGAGTTGTCAACCAAATAAGAGTCATCAACTAAATAAGAGTCATCAACTAAATAAGAGTCTTCAACCAAATAAGAGTTGTCAGCAATAGACTGCAGATCAACAAAATGTCCGGCAATAGCCGCCGCCGCTGCCATTGCCGGGCTCACCAGATGCGTTCGACCACCCTGCCCCTGGCGACCTTCAAAGTTTCTATTTGAAGTAGAAGCACATCTTTGCTGCGGTTCCAGACGATCAGCATTCATGGCCAGACACATTGAACAACCGGGTTCACGCCACTCAAAACCCGCTGCCAGTAGAATTTTATCCAGACCTTCCTTTTCAGCCTGCTGTTTAATCAAACCAGAACCCGGCACCACTAAAGCCTGCTTGATGGCAGCAGAGACATTTTTGCCTTTAACCACTTCAGCTGCGGCGCGTATATCTTCAATGCGGGAATTTGTGCAGGAACCAATAAAAACAACATCAACCGGCACTTCAGAAATGGCTTTGCCGGCAGTCAGTCCCATATAGCTGAGAGCGGATCTCATCCCTTCCTGTTTAACCGGATCCGATTCACTGGCGGGATCAGGTATCGTTTCATCAATAGCAATAGTCATTTCAGGGGAAGTACCCCAGGTCACCTGTGGTTTAATATCACCAGCTTCAAGAGTGATGGTTTTGTCAAACCGGGCATCTGCATCTGAATAAAAATTTTGCCAGTATTCTACCGCCTGCTGCCAGTGCTCTTTATCAGGGGAAAAGGGTCTGCCCCTGACGTATTCGATAGTGGTATCATCCACGGCAACCATGCCTGCCCGGGCACCCGCTTCAATAGCCATATTGGACATAGTCATACGACCTTCCATGGAAAGTGAACGGACCGCATCACCAGCAAATTCAATGGCATATCCGGTTCCTCCTGCAGTACCTATTTTACCAATAATGGCTAAAATAATGTCTTTTGCAGTGACCCCCTTATTGAGTTGACCATTGACCAGAATCAGCATATTTTTTGATTTTTTTTGAATCAGACATTGCGTTGCCAAAACATGCTCAACTTCAGAAGTGCCGATGCCAAAGGCCAGTGTGCCAAATGCACCATGAGTTGAGGTATGTGAATCACCGCAAACCAGCGTCATTCCGGGCAGCGTCGCACCCTGTTCAGGGCTTACAACATGAACGATACCCTGGCGAATATCATTCATTTTAAATTCGGTGATGGCAAAATAATCACAGTTTGAATCCAGTGTATCTACCTGAAGTTTTGACACCGGATCAGCAATACCCTGTTCACGATCAGTTGTCGGGACATTATGATCAGGCGTCGCCAGATTAGCTGAAAGTTTCCAGGGCTGACGATTGGCTGTTCTTAAACCTTCAAAAGCCTGAGGTGAGGTCACTTCATGAATTAATTGACGATCAATATACAGCAGTGATGTACCGTCATCGTTTTCACGGACAACATGGCTGTCCCATAATTTATCATATAAGGTTTTGGCACTCATACTCTTCTCCTGACAGCTTGAGCCTGAAAGACAGCTTGAGCCTGAAAGTTGTGGTCGAAAGATCAGTGTTGAAGTTGCGTTAATAATATCGCTTAAACTATAATAACTCAAATTCAATTTATTTATATCTGGTATAACTAAAGGTTATGCAAATATATTGAATCATGTCTGGCTATAATCGCCGAATATTATAAATAAGGTTCTTCAAAATAATGCGTACTTTTTTCTGGTTTACGAGCGAAGCGGACAGTTTTTATGTTTATAAGTTGTAAGTTAATAGAAATCTGAATATGGATATCCCATCAATTGAAACATTCCTCAGCGTTGCTGAAAAACAATCTTTTTCTTTAACTGCAGAATCCTTATATCTGACCCAGCCGGCTATTAGTAAAAGAATTGCCACTCTGGAAACGGAGTTAAACTATAAGCTATTTGACCG
>DAOVUK010000268.1 GCA_030632625.1 Gammaproteobacteria bacterium | reverse complement strand
GATGCACCATCTTGATTATATATCACAATATCATATTATACTAATAAGTTTTAGCGAATTATATTTGCCAAAATATACACCTTTACGTAGACTGCCCATACTTTTTATTTTTAACCGTATGAAAAATGCCTTCCTTACGAGAATCAGCTGAATGGCTCGCTCTAAAAAAACACCATAAAGAAATTAGCCACTTATCAATGAAAGAACAGTTTGCTGCTGATAGCGATCGTCACAACAAACTTTCACTACACTTTAACAATATTCTTTTTGATTTTTCAAAAAACAGAATAACCTCCGCCACCCTTCCTCTCCTTGTTAAGTTAGCCGAGCAAGCTAATCTTGTCGAAAAAACTCGAGCTATGTTTTCTGGAGAGATCATCAATACCACTGAGCACAGAGCCGTTTTACACACAGCTCTTAGAAACAGAAGCAATACGCCTGTTTACTTTAATGGCAACAATGTCATGCCTGATATTAATCGGGTCTTAGCTAAAATGCGTATTTTTTCAGACAAGGTTCGTTCAGGAGAATGGAAAGGCTACACTAACAAACCTATTACTGATGTAGTAAACATAGGGATTGGCGGCTCTGACTTAGGGCCAAAGATGGTTACAACAGCCCTAGAACCCTATTCTACTCCCAATTTAACAGCACACTTCGTCTCTAATGTTGATCAAACAGATATCATTACCACATTAAAACGATTAAACCCGGAAACAACTTTATTTCTGATTGCGTCAAAAGTCTTTAACACTAAAGAAACCATGACTAATGCGCATACTGCGCGCAAATGGTTACTTAACTCTGCATTTGATAAATCAGCAATTACCAGACATTTCGTAGCTATTTCTACGCACAAGGAAAACGTAACTGCTTTTGGCATTGACCCTGAAAACATGTTCGAATTCTGGGACTGGGTCGGAGGACGCTACTCGCTATGGTCCGCCATAGGACTGTCCATCGCCATTTCCATTGGCATGGATAATTTTGAAGAATTACTTATGGGAGCCCACCTGGCGGACCAACATTTTAAAGACACTCCACTGGAAAAAAACATACCAGTTACCATGGCTCTATTAGGTATCTGGTATAACAATTTTTTCAAAGTTGAATCTCACTGCCTGCTGCCGTATGACCAATCACTTTATTTCTTTGCTGATTATTTTCAACAAGGTGACATGGAAAGTAATGGTAAGACAATAACTGTTGATGGAAACCAAATTGATTATAACACCGGCCCTATTATATGGGGACAAACCGGAACCAATGGTCAACACGCTTTTTATCAGTTGATTCATCAGGGAACAAAACTCATCCCCTGCGATTTTCTTGCTGCCGCCCAGGGGCATTATGACTCTCCAGTACATCATGATATTTTGATGTCTAATTTCCTGGCACAACCAGAAGCCTTAATGAAAGGAAAAACCAAAGAAGAAGTTGTGAATGACATTGGGGACTCAGACCAGCTTCTGGTCATGTCTAAAGTTTTTCCTGGAAACAAACCCTCAAATTCATTTCTTTACAAAAAACTTACACCACGTACTTTAGGCACTTTACTAGCCTTTTATGAACATAAAATTTTTGTACAAGGTGTTATCTGGAACATTAATTCCTTCGACCAAATGGGTGTTGAACTTGGTAAAGTGCTCGCTAAAGCCATTTTACCGGAACTTAAGAGCGGTGAAACCATCAATACTCATGACTCTTCTACAAATGCACTGATAAATACTTACAAAAAACTCCGCGACCAACAACACTCACACTAAAGGGCATCTCTAATAATTCATGACTGGCATCTATACACTTAAAATCTTCGATAACTTCGTTGAAAATCTTATCAATAGCTTGCTATTGACTGCGATCTTCGCCTTGTTCTCAAAAATTTTAAGCGCATAGCTACTCAGCCAGAATTAATAGAGATGCCCTAAATGTAAAAAAGGGCTAATAAATTGCCGAAAATCATTCTTTCATTAATTATTAGCCTTTTTTCTATATTCATACTCAACTCTTGTGATGATTATTCTCCTTCACATCGCGGATTTTCAAAACTCGAACAAATAAAACACGAAGGTACACTAAACGTACTGACACGCAAAGATCCAACCACTTATTATGAAGGCGCTGAGGGTTTAACCGGCTTGGAATACGACCTGGTTATGCTATTCGCAAAACACCTACAAGTTAAAGTCAACTTCATCATACCCAAAACTTTTGACGAAATTTTAACCCACATATCCGAAGATAAGGCCGATATTGCTGCTGCTGGGCTCACCATTACTGAACAACGCAAACAGAACATGCGCTTTGCTCCCGCTTACCAGAATATTACTGAACAGGTTATCTACCGTTCAGGTAGAAAAAAACCTCAAAACGCTTCTGATCTAACCAATGGAATTATTGAAATAGTCAAAGGCACCAGCCACATTGACACACTGCTTAAATTAAAGACCAAACACCCTGAACTCAACTGGAATGTTAACGACGAGCTAAAGACTGATGGATTACTATATCTTGTCAACGAAGGATTAATTGACTATACAATTGCTGACTCACATCAAGCCAGTACAATAAAGCGTTTTTATCCCAAACTGAATATCGCTTTTGATATTACCGAGCCACGCCAACTTGCCTGGGCTTTACCCTTATCAAAAGATAACAGTATATACGACGAAGTCAGTCTTTTTTTTAAACAAATCAAACGTGACAAAACGTTAAAACACTTACTTGAAAAGCATTATGGAAATTCGGGGAATCTGACTTATGTCGGTAATTGTAAATTCCGTCAACATATGGAAAGCAGACTTCCTGTTTATGAACACTATTTCAAAGCTGAAGCAAAAAAACATAATATTGACTGGAGATTACTTGCAGCCATTGGTTATCAGGAATCACACTGGCGATCTGACACTACCTCTCCAACAGGCGTTAAAGGTCTAATGATGCTTACCAAAGGAACTGCCAAACAACTTGGTATTAAGGACAGAACAGATCCCGCTCAAAGCATTAAAGGGGGAGCGCTATACTTTAAACTAAGACATAAAAAAATTCCTGCTAGAGTTCAGGAGCCAGACCGCACCTGGTTTGCCCTGGCATCTTATAATGTTGGTTTTGGACATTTAGAAGATGCAAGAATCCTGACTCAAACAAGAAAAGGGGACCCTGATAAATGGCTGGATGTAAAAAAATCACTCCCCTTACTTAGCCAAAAGAAATGGTACAAACAAACCCGGCATGGATATGCCAGAGGTAAAGAACCCGTCCGATACGTGGAAAATATTCGTAGTTATTATGATTTATTGGTCTGGCTTACTGAAGAAAATCTAATTGAAAAGAATGTTATGTCATTGAAACCAGAAAAGCCTGAAAATAAAGCACTCGGTTTTGAACCGCCAACGCTATAGTTTTTGCTTATCTCGCTTTGCACGAAAAAAGTCCACTATCAAAGCAGAACATTCATCCTCAAGTACACCGCCATTCCAGTCAACACTATGATTCAAAAAACTTGCATCGCTTAAACTCAATGCATTACAAACCGCACCGCGTTTAGGATCAAACGCGCCAAAAACCAATCGTTTAATACGGGCATTGGAGATCGCTCCCATGCACATAACACAAGGTTCCAGTGTTACATATAGTGTAGAATCGATCAGTCGATAATTTTCCAGAACCATACCAGCTTGACGAATAGCAATAATCTCAGCATGCGCTGTGGGGTCATGCCTTTGTATCGGAGCGTTCCAGCCTTCAGAAATACAACGCTCATTTTTAACCAGCACAGCACCAACAGGTACTTCCCCATACTCTTCTGCACGTTGCGCCAACCGTATGGCATAGCGAATCTACTGATCATCAGTTAAGTTTATTCCCACTCTATGGTAGCAGGCGGTTTTCCAGAAATATCATAGCAGACGCGTGATATACCAGAGACCTCATTGATAATTCTACGTGAAAGCAGATCCAGAAAATCATAAGGTAAATGAGCCCAGCGTGCCGTCATAAAATCAATGGTCTCAACCGCTCGCAATGCAATCACATAGTCATAACGTCTACCATCACCCATCACACCCACTGACTTTACCGGCAAAAAAACAGCAAAAGCCTGGCTGACTTTATTATAAAGATCTTGGCTATACAACTCTTCCATAAAAATGGCATCGGCTTGACGCAGCAAATCAGCATATTCTTTTTTAACTTCGCCCAAAATCCTGACACCCAAACCCGGCCCGGGGAAAGGGTGACGAAAAACCATATCTGCGGGCAAACCTAACTCTAATCCCAGTTTTCTCACTTCATCTTTAAACAATTCACGTAAGGGCTCTACCAGTTTCAAGCTCATATCTTCTGGCAAACCGCCTACATTATGATGTGATTTAATTAAATGTGCTTTGCCACTTTTGGAACCGGCTGATTCAATCACGTCTGGATAAATAGTGCCTTGTGCCAACCATTTTGCATCAGTCAATTTCCCAGCTTCTTCATCAAAAATCTCTACAAACAGATTGCCAATAATTTTGCGTTTCGCTTCAGGATCTGTTTCACCTTTAAGTGCATCTAAATAACGTTGCTCGGCATCTACCCGAATCACGTTCACACCCATGTGCTCAGCAAACATGGCCATGACCTGATCGCCTTCATGCAATCGTAATAATCCGGTATCAACAAACACGCAGGTTAATTGTTTGCCTATCGCCTTATGTAACAAGGCAGCAACTACTGATGAATCAACACCACCCGACAAACCTAAAACCACATGATCAGAGCCAACTGATTCACGTACCGAATGAATACTGTCTTCAATAATATTGCTGGACGTCCACAATGCATCACAATTACAAATATCAATCACAAAACGCTGGAGTATTCTACCTCCTTGTTTTGTGTGAGTCACTTCAGGATGGAACTGTAAACCATAAAAAGCTTTTTCCTCATTGGCAATACCAGCAATAGGTGCGCCATCAGAACTGGCAATCAGATTAAAACCTTTCGGCAAATCAACAACCCGGTCACCATGACTCATCCATACATCTAATAAACCATATCCTTCTGCAGAAGCATGATCCTCAATATCAGTTAATAATCTAGAGTGACCTCTGGCTCTAATTTGTGCATAACCAAACTCACGATGATCAGATGACTCGACTTTCCCCCCCATTTGTTCGGTCATGGTTTGCATGCCATAACAAATACCCAAAACAGGAACACCCAGCTCAAACACAAGCTGAGGTGCTCTAGGCGTATCGCCACCCGTTACGCTTTCAGGCCCACCAGATAAAATAATACCTTTTGGTGCAAATTGCTTTACTTCTTCTTCGGTGCACTCACAAGAATAAATTTCACAAT
>DAOVUK010000139.1 GCA_030632625.1 Gammaproteobacteria bacterium | reverse complement strand
CTTATGTTATCGGTTTTAGATTATTTACCTGAAGGCTTGCTGGAGAAAAAAGCGCATGAATTACAGGAGGTTTTATCCGGGCCTACTTTAATTCATTTGCCCGGGGTCAAATCTCAGCCTCTGTTTGTTTCTGTTTTGCTGCACGGTAATGAAAACACCGGCTGGGAAGCTTTGAAGAGCTATTTGTCAGAAAACTATTCTCTGAACAAGAAGTGTCTGGAAAAGAAGTTTCGGGAAAATACGTCCCTTGAAAACAAGCCTCTACCCAGAGCAATGTCTATTTTTATCGGTAATATTTCAGCTGCGGGAAAACATCAGAGGGTGCTTGACGGACAGCCTGATTATAACCGTGTCTGGTCCGATCATCCTTCTGAAGAAGGCAGGATGATGAGTCAGGTTTTATGCCAGATGAAAGAAAAACAGGTGTTTGCCAGTATTGATTTTCATAATAATACCGGGAAAAATCCGCATTACGCCTGTATTAATCGCAAGGAGCACGATTTTTTTCAATTAGCTCATTTGTTCAGTCGTACTGTGGTTTATTTTATTAAGCCTGATACGGTGCAATCTCTGGCATTTTCCAAACTGTGTCCCGCAGTGACGGTCGAGTGTGGTCAACCAGAACAACAGTATGGTGTACAGCATGCAAAAAGTTATATTGAAAAGGCCATGGCATTAGGACAATTTACCAACCAGCCGCTCAGAGCAGAAGATTTTGACTTATACCATACGATGGCCATAGTTAAAGTGCCGGAACAATTCAACATCAGTTTTAATTCGATGAATATATCCGATATTAATTTTGACTCTGATATCGACAGACTGAATTTTACCCCTCTGAAAAGTGGTGAACATCTGGCTAAAATTGATCCGCATAAAAATATCTTTTTACAGGCTATTAATGAGCAGGGGATTGATGTTGCACAGCGCTATTTTGACTATAAGAATGGTGCAATAAGAACACGAATTCCGCTGATGCCATCCATGCTGACCACCAAAGAAGAAATTATAAGACAGGATTGTTTATGCTACTTAATGGAAAAGATTGAGTTATATTAAGTTGGTATGTTGGTAAGTTTGTAAGTTAATAAGTTTGTATGTTTGTAAGTTGCTATGTTTGTAACTTATAAACCTACAAACATAACAACTTAAAAACGATTTTTAAGCTTTCGCTTTTTCCATTAATTCATGAATCCGTGGTGCCAGAATCAATTCCATAGCAAAACCCATTTTAGCGCCGGGTACAACCATATTGTTGCGACGAGACATAAATGAGTCAGGGATCATATTTAATAAATAAGGGAAATCAACGCCTTCCGGATTTTTAAAGCGGATAACAATGAAGCTTTCGTCCGGCGTAGGAATATCACGCGCGATAAAAGGATTAGAGGTATCAACTAGTGGTACACGCTGAAAGTTAATGTCTGTTCGTGAAAACTGAGGCGTAATATAGTGTACGTAATCCGGCATACGACGTAAAATGGTATCAACAATAGCTTCTGCTGAATAACCGCGTTGTGCATTGTCACGATGGATTTTTTGAATCCACTCCAGGTTAACAATGGGTACAACACCGACTAGCAGGTCAACATGCTTGGAAACATCATCATCGCCGTCTTTAGCGCCGCCGTGCAGACCTTCATAGAACAACAGATCAGTGCCGGATGGAATGTTTTCCCATTCTGTGAATTGACCTGGTGTTAAAGGTGCATAAGGTGCCGCTTCTTCGTCGCTGTGCAGATAATAGCGACGCTTACACATGCCGGTTTCGCCATATTCCTTGAAAGTTTCAGATAAAATATCGAAATGATTGGCTTCAGGACCGAAGTGGCTGAAAGTATCACCTTTTTCTTCTACAGCAACTTTCATTGCAGCGCGGTCATAGCGGTGATAGCTGTCACCTTCAATGATGGCCGGGTTAATATTTTCCCGAAAGAAAATGTGCTCAAAAGCATTTTTAACCGTAGTGGTACCTGCACCAGAAGAACCTGTTACTGCGACAACCGGGTGTTTACTAGACATAATGTATTCCTTGTTATAATTTGCCTGCAAGCATTAATAAGGCGTATTTTACAGACTGCTTGAATTTTTAATTTATAAGATATTAACCTATTTCTAATAGAGTTACAATTTTCCCGAATTCTCTCTGGCTATGGCTCGATAACCGATGTCTGTACGGAAGAAAGCGTCTTTCCAGTAGATTTTTTCTACCTTCTGATAGACTTGTTTTTGTGCTTCGCTGACAGAGTCACCGAGTGCCGTCATACAAAGTACCCGACCGCCGCTGGTGACCACCTGGCCATCTTTCTCACTGGTGCCGGCATGAAACACCTTAGTGCTGTCAGTATCAACCAGATCCAGACCTTCAATGGCATGGCCTGTTTCATAAGCGGCAGGATAACCGCCGGCAGCCATAACGATACCGATAGCGGCTCTGCTATCCCATTGTGCCGTCATTGTATCAAGTTTATGGTCAATAGCGGCTTGACATAACTCAACTAAATCGGATTGTAAGCGCATCATAATAGGCTGTGTTTCCGGATCACCGAAGCGGCAGTTGTATTCCAGGACCTTGAGCTCACCATCAGGCGAAATCATCAGGCCGGCATAAAGAAAGCCGGTATATTCATTGCCTTCGGCTGCCATGCCTTCAATGGTTGGTATGATGACCGTCTGCATGACTTTTTCGGCAATTTCATCGGTGACAACAGGTGCCGGGGAATAGGCACCCATGCCGCCTGTATTAGGACCCAGATCGCCATTATCACGTGCTTTATGATCTTGTGATGTGGCCAGCGGGAGAATATTTTTACCATCGGCCATAACAATAAAACTGGCTTCTTCACCGCTTAAAAACTCTTCCACAACGACCCGGTGGCCTGCTTCGCCGAAACTATTGCCGGCCAGCATATCTTCAATCGCATCAATGGCTTGCTGTTCTGTCTGGGCAACAATAACGCCTTTTCCAGCGGCCAGACCATCGGCTTTGACGACTATAGGAGCACCCTGTTTTCTGACATAAGCAACAGCGGGCTCAATCTCAGTAAAATTCTGATAAGCGGCGCTGGGAATATTATGTCGGGCCAGAAAATCTTTGGTGAATGCCTTAGAACCTTCAAGCTGCGCTGCACCCTGAGTCGGACCAAAAATTCTCAGTCCCTGTTCATTGAAACGGTCGACGACACCCTCAACCAGAGGTACTTCAGGCCCGACAATAGTCAACTGCACATTATTTTCTTTAACAAAATCAATTAATGCCGGAATATCAGTGACACCAATATTAATATTGGTCAGATTGGCTTCACGGTTGGTGCCGGCATTGCCCGGAGCAACAAAAACCTCATCAACCTGGGGTGACTGTGCTGCTTTCCATGCCAGTGCGTGTTCACGACCGCCATTGCCGATTACTAAAATTTTCATGCAATAAACCCACTTGTTTTTATAAGAGTTTTAACTGAAACCAAAGTCCTGGACAGGCTCCTAGGCATTTTACCACGTCGCAGTAAAAAAAATAGGTTCTTCCCAAATTTGCATCGTTTTCCAAATATCAGCAAAACGACCGAAGTAGACCGTTTTTATGTTTATAAGTTGTAAGTTATATGTCAAAAGAAAAGTCAAAAGCATTTCTTAAGCTTTATGGCTGAGCCCATGCTCTTTATCTGACTTTCATCACCCCTATAAAATAATTTAAAAAATGAGTATTTTGCCAGTAATTATTTCTTATTTTCAATTGTAGGGGCGAATTTATTCGCCTAAATGGAATTTTGTTCCAAAATTGTGCGAATAAATTCGCCCCTACAGAAATATTTAGCCAAAAATTTAAATAATATTATTAGGTGATGAAAGTCGGCTTTATTTCTTGCTTTTAACATAAAAACTTAAAAACATAGAAACATACAACTGAGGACTTCGTCCGCTTCGCTAGTAAACTGACAAAAGTACGCAAAAAAGTGAAGAAGCAAAAAAATAAATCCTGCCTGCTAACTTCTGCTTTTCTCCATCCCTATGACAAACATCAATAATGATGGAATAACAAACAAAGTAAACAGAGTGGAGAAAGCTAAGCCTCCGGTAATAACACTGCCCAGACCACGATAAAACTCAGAACCCGGACCCGGTGAAAGGATCAGCGGCAGCATGCCGAATATAGACGTTAAAGAGCTCATAAATATGGGTCTCAGGCGACTTCGAGTTGATTCAATAATGGCTTTTTTATGTTCATAGCCATTATTTCGAATAAGGTTAAGTGTCTGATGGACAATTAAAATGGCATTATTGACCACAATACCTATCAAAATAACAAAGCCCAGCATAGTGAGGACATCAAGGGGCTGGTGTGCCAGAAAGCGATTGGTTAATGCCAGGCCGATAAAACCGCCTGCTGCGGCTAAAGGCAGGGTGAATAAAATAATTAACGGGTAAATAAAATTGGCAAATAATGCCGACATTAATAAATAAGTAATAACGATGGCAAGAATAATATTTAAAAACATAGAGTTAATGGTTTCTGTTAATTTGTCAGTGGTGCCGCTTAAAGAAATTTTGACATCTTTGAGTTTCCCTTCCTGCTCCAGCTTGGGGAAAATATCCTGTTGAAATAATTCCATGCCTTCCTGCAAAGTCATTTCCTCTGGAGGGCTTACTTCAAGCGTTATGGTTCTTTTACCGTTAAAATGGCGGATTTCACTGATGCCCGTTGTTTGCTGCAATTCAGCCAGCGTATTGAAACCCACTAAACTGCCTGCAGGCGTGGCAACCAAAGAATAATAGAGTTCTTCGGGAGAGCTGATATGGCTTTGGTCGGCTTTTAGAATCAGATCAATTTTTTTCACACCATCACTTTTAAACTCGCCGATCTTGCGTCCCTGCAGCAATACATCAGCGATAATACCCAGCGACAAAGAATCCATGCCGAGGCGCTGCAGCTGAGCATGGTCGGGCTGGAGTAAGACTTCAGGGTAAAGCAGCTCAATAGAAGGTATTGGCCGGATCTGCATATCGGGCACCGCCTCTTTCAGAGCACCGAACAGGGTCGCACCAACCTGGGCAATTTGTTCAATTTTTTCGCCGCTGATATCAATATCAATGGTTCTTCCCTTGCCGAGACCCTGCTCAAAAACACCTGCCTGTTTGGTGATACCGAAGATCCCCGGGAAACTGTTCACTATAGGAATGAGCAAGGGTTTCAGTTCTCTGATACGGCTGTCGTCACTGGCAATGACTCCAAAAATCATAAAGTCCCCGGCAGCAACATAAAATAAGCGCTTGATCGAAGGGTAGCCGTCAACAGAATGATTGATGTGCGGTTTTAATTGCTGATAAATTGAATCACCGATGGATTTTTTTTCCTGATATGAAAGCCCCGGCGGCGGGATCATAATATTAAAATATAAATTACGATTACCCTGTGGTAAATATTCCATTTTTGGAAACAGGCTATAAACACTCAATGCCGATAAAAAAGTTAAGCAGAGAATGGTCAGAATGCGTTTACTGCGAGTTTGCAGAATACTGCTGATCAATAGCATAAAACTAGTTGAGATCCAGTTGCCGGCGATGGCCAATGGCGAAATCTTCGATTTGTCTTTTTCCTGATGCCTGTCATGCGGATGAAAGCGCATCAACTGGTGCCATAACATGGGAATGACAGAAATAGAAACGAACAGTGAAAAAGAAACGGCAGCTGTGACTGCAATGGCAATATCTTTAAATAATTGCCCGGCTTCATTCTGGAGAAAAATAATGGGTAAAAATACCGCAATCGTGGTTAATGCTGAAGCAATCAGGGCACCCCAGACTTCATTGCTGCCATCATAAGCTGCGTTGAAAAAAGTCTTGCCCATTTTTCTATGGCGATCAATATTTTCCAATACCACAATCGCGGAGTCTACCAGCATTCCTACGGAAAAAGAGATGCCTGCAAGGGAAATGGTATTCAGTGAGCGTCCCATGAGATGCAGGATAATAAAGGTTGAAATAATAGAAATTGGAATGGCCAGAGCCACCACCGCAGTGGATGAAATGGTACGTAAAAACAACAGTAAAACAGCAATTGCCAGGACACCGCCGATTAAAATATTTTTTTGCACCAGATCAATGGAACCTTGAATATACTGACGCTTGTCATGCAGCCAGTCAATTTGCAAGCCCATTTCTTTGAGTATGGTGTCATTGAGTTTATTGACTACCAGCTCAACATTGTTGCTCAGTTCCACGATATTGGTGTTGTTTTCAGGCTTGACACCAATAATTAATCCTGTCGTGCCCTCAATGGCTGAAAATGCATTAGGGATTGCATAGCCATAGCTGACGCTTGAAATATCTTTTAATTTTACCTGTCGGTCATTGTCAGATAACAGAATGAGTTCCTGAAGGCTTTGCGGCGTGCGGAATTGAGCGGTGGTGCGAATTCGGTAATTTCTTCGATCAATGTCGATAGAACCGGCAGAAACGTCCTGATTGTGTCGCTGAACTTTATTAATAATATCATCAATGCTTAACTGATATTTTGCCAGCAGGTTGATATCCAGAGTGATCTGCATCTGCTGTTTGGTGCCGCTGAGCATAAACAATTCAGCAACGCCCGGTACCCGCTCATAGTGCTCCCGAATTTGATCCTCCAGATAAGTTTTATAGGTGTCAATATCATTAGGATTTTCGGGCAGGGTTCTCAACATGGTCCAGATGACCGGAGATGAGCTTTCACCTGTTGCCTTAATAATTGGTTTTTCGACGTTTAGCGGATAATTTTCAACCTCAGTTAATTTATTACTGACTTCCAGCAGTGCTTTGTCAATATTGGTGCCCAGTTTGAATGTCAGGGTAATTGTGCCTAAATTATCCTGTGCTTTGGATTCATAGATGATCAACCCCGGTGTGTTTTTTAGCACCAGCTCCTGTTCTTCAATAATATCCTGCTCAATTTCTCTGGGTGAAGCGCCGGGCCAGGCGGTTACGATTGATATTTTTGCTTCGGTGACATTCGGTGTTAATTGCAGCGGTAATTTTTGTAGCGCGAGTAATCCGAAAAGAAGGATTAAAATCACTGCCACAGTAATGGTGACGGGTTTATGTAAGGAATACTTAATGATATCCATAATATTTTTTTCCGGAAAAGCTTACATTTAATTGGCGTGTTTTATTTTCAGTGCCTGTCCGGGAAAGACTCGTTCATTGCCTTTAATGATGACTTGCATGCCTGCATTGAGAGTATTCTCAGCATTTTTTTCTTTAGCCGAAATCGAGGCCATGGAGCCGTCATATAAATGCACTATAACCGGATACATTTTTGCTTTACTCTTGTCCTCTACCTGCTCTACGACAAAGATAACATCACTGCCAAAGCGCTTGATGACAGCATCTCTTGGCACCAGAAGCGTATCATTGCTGTTGCTTCTGGGTAAGTGTATAAGCGCTTCCATGCCTTCGAACAAAACAGTCGATTGACTGTGCAGTCTGACCTTTAAGGGGAAAGTTCTGCTTGTATTGTCGCCCTTAATAATGATCCCTT
>DAOVUK010000508.1 GCA_030632625.1 Gammaproteobacteria bacterium | reverse complement strand
TGGCTCCAATGCTGCGTGCGGCTATGGCAAAACAGCAAATATCGGGTGAAATTTATAAAGGTGCCTGGTGTGACATTGGTACGCCCGAGCGGCTGAAAGAACTCAATCTGCACTCCAGCGCGACTTCTTTTAGAATGTAGATGGGTTGACAAATCTCTTCTCATAGAAGGTTGGTGCTGAGCTTGCTAAGCCCAACAGATGAACTTGAGTCGGCGGTTATTGTTGGGCTTCGCAAGCTCAGCGCCAACCTACTTTTAATCGCCAGGATACCCGTTTTCCTTATATAAAGGTAATTTCCTATCCGAGGGAGCCCCCTTCAACTATACTTAAATGCAGGATTTTAAATCTTCATTCGACAGGAGTCCATGTATGGGGCAAGAGATCACCCATAGTCATTTTAAAAAGACTGATTTTGATCGCTATCGCAATAAACTGGATGCTGAGCTGGAGTGGGTAAAAAAGTGGTTTGATAAAAGCAGTCAGGAACAAAGCGAAGGTTCTTCGAATCAGGCGGAACAGTCACAGCTGAGCGTTGGTTTTGAAATGGAGTTCTGTCTGGTTGATCAAAATGGCGAGCCGGCAAACCTCAATGAAGTATTTTTACAGCATCTGAAAAAAACACCGATTGCCTCTCAGGTGAGCCTGGAACTGGCACAATTTAATCTTGAACTCAATAGTCTGGTTTTTAACATAAACGGCAGGGTTTTATCTGAGCTGGAAGATGAATTAGAACGACTCTGGAGTACCTGCTATGATGTGGCAAAAGAAATAAACTGCACTCTGCTGATGGTCGGCACTTTGCCCAGTTTGCGCGAAGAACATCTCACGCTGGACAATATGTCACCCATGAAACGTTATAAAGCATTAAATGAACAGGTGCTCAGGAGTCGTAAGGGACGGGCTATCGAGCTGGATATTCAGGGCAGTGAAACATTAAAAAGCAGCCATCAGGATGTGATGCTTGAATCTGCTGCGACATCGTTTCAACTGCATTTTCAGATGCCTTTTTCCCGTTCTGTACGTTATTACAATGCAGCAATTATTCTGTCAGCGCCTATGGTTGCAGTGAGCGCTAATTCCCCCTTTTTATTTGCTAAGGCTTTGTGGTGTGAAACTCGAATTCCAGTTTTTGAGCAGGCTGTATCAGTCGGTGGTTTTGATGGTGCAATCTTTGGCCCGATTAAACGGGTTAGTTTTGGTTCCGGTTATGCACAAAATTCACTGCTGGAATGTTTTCAAGAAAACAATGAACATTATCCTATCTTGCTGCCGGAAGTTTTTGCTTCAAAGGTTGAACAGCTGGCTCACCTCAACTTACACAATGGTACAGTATGGCGCTGGAATAGACCTTTGATTGGCTATACACAGCCTGTTCAGCAACCTGGTAATGAATCGGGTGATGATGTTCACCCCAACAGTGGTTGTAAACATGAAAGAGAATATCATGTGCGCCTGGAACATCGGGTGATACCCGCAGGACCAACCATTGTGGACAGTATTGCCAATGCCGCATTTTTTTATGGTGCGGTAACCGCTATGGCCAATCAGTATGAAATGCCTGAAAAGCAATTAGCCTTTGTGCAGGCCAAAGAAAATTTTTATCTTTCTGCTAAGCATGGTTTGAAAGGCAAAGTGATCTGGCTATCCGGGCAGAGCATTCCCCTCAAAGCATTGATTCTGGATTACATCCTGCCCATGGCAAAAGACGGCTTAAATCAGCTGGGTGTTGCAAGACAGGATATTGATTATTACCTCGGCATTATTGAACAACGTACTAAAAATGGGCAAAATGGGGCCAGCTGGCAACGTCGTTATATTGAGAAGTATGGCAAGGATATGCAGGCACTCACTTTAGCTTATGAGAAAAATCAGCAAAGCGGCCGCCCCGTACATGAGTGGGATATTGTCAAAATGTAGAGACGTTGCATGCAACGTCTCTACGGTCATGAAATATAAACTTAAAGGTCGCTTATGTTATCGGTTTTAGATTATTTACCTGAAGGCTTGCTGGAGAAAAAAGCGCATGAATTACAGGAGGTTTTATCCGGGCCTACTTTAATTCATTTGCCCGGGGTCAAATCTCAGCCCCTGTTTGTTTCTGTTTTGCTGCACGGTAATGAAAACACCGGCTGGGAAGCTTTGAAGAGCTATTTGTCAGAAAACTATTCTTTGAACAAGAAGTTTCCGGAGAATAAGTCTCTACCCAGGGCAATGTCTATTTTTATCGGTAATATTTCAGCTGCGGGAAAACATCAGAGGGTGCTTGACGGACAGCCTGATTATAACCGGGTATGGTCCGATCATCCTTCTGAAGAAGGCAGGATGATGAGTCG
>DAOVUK010000329.1 GCA_030632625.1 Gammaproteobacteria bacterium | reverse complement strand
ATGATATCGCCCATGATATGCTGCAGCATTTGAAAGTTAAAAAAATACGACTGATGACCAATAACCCGCGTAAAGTCAATGCTCTGGAAGAACACGGTTTAGAAGTGGTCGAACGTCTGCCATGGAAACATGGTGAAAATCCTCATAATTCTCATTATTTGTCGACAAAAGCGGGTAAGTTAGGGCATATGTTCTAACTTACTTACTTATGTCTGCTTACTAAACTGAGTCGATAGAATAAATTCTCTATTGTTTCTACAGTTGTTGCTCCAAATGCCGCTCCATAAGCAGCCTATACTGCACCTGAATTTCCGTCCGGGATAAATTATCACTTTTTCTAGGTTCTTCACATTATTGCGACCTTTTTGTATTCACTCGGTGAATTCAGCCATTCATAGATAGGGTAGAGACGTTGCATGCAACGTCTCTACGTATGCTTACCCCCTGGCGGTCGTTACGTGACCGTAGAGACATGGCATGCCTTGTCTCTACAATTTGGAAAAGTACGCATTTCTGTGAAGAGCCTTTTTCTGTTTGCTTTGGATTTTTTCGTATATCTTTGCTATGTTTATTTTACTGAGTAGTTACCTTTAATTTATGTTAATTCAATCAGGAGACGTTTTTGTGGATATAGGCACCTTTATCTTTCTCGGTATCATTGTCATTGCAGCTTTCTATTTTATTACTATTTATAATAACTTAGTAAGAATTAAGCATAATGTTTCTCAGGCCTGGTCTAATATTGATATTCTTTTAAAACAGCGCCATGATGAATTGCCCAAGCTGGTCGAAGTGTGTAAACAATATATGCAGTATGAAGGCTCAGCACTGGAAAAAATTATTGCTGCCCGTTCCGGTGTTTCCCAGGCCAGAGAAGCAGGAGACATTGGTGCGCTTGGCATGGCTGAAGGGCAATTAAGACTGGGTTTGGGCAGTTTGTTTGCTGTTGCAGAAGCTTATCCTGAACTTAAAGCCAATGAAAATTTCCAGCACCTGCAGAGTCGTATTTCTGGTTTGGAGGATGCTATCGCTGATCGTCGTGAATATTATAATGACAGTGTTAATGTAAATAATGTCCGCATTGAGCAGTTTCCGGACTTGATTGTCGCCCGCTTCTTTAACTTTAAAGAACAGGCCTTATTGGAGTTTGAAGAAGAAGAAAAGAAAGATGTTGATATGAAATCTCTGTTTAGCTAGCCACTCTTTTAATTAAACTCTATTTCATATGTTGGAATCTTTAAAACAACAAATTATTACCGCTGACAGTACTGGAATAATTTTCCTGCTGGTCTTTTTGGCCATTCTCTGTGCTGCCAGTTTATATGGTATTTTTCGTTTTTTTCACCGTTCCCGAATGATTGATGATACTCCCACATCAAAAATACGTTCAGCACATCAGGGATTTGTTGAACTGGAAGGTGAAGGGCGTTTAATGAAGGGCATGCCTATTGTTTCACCCCTGAGCAATAAACAGTGTTTATGGTATGACTTTAAAATTGAGCATAAAGTCAAAGAACTTGATATTGGCTCTTCTGATAACCATGCTCTGACAAAATCAAATTGGAAAACCATTAATTCCGGCACCAGTGACAATATTTTTTTATTAGCAGATAAGACTGGAATTTGTGTGGTTGATCCTGAAGGTGCGGTTATTACCCCTTCATTTTCAAAAACATGGTATGGTTCACGGGAGTTTAATATTGCTGACCCGACATCCGCAAGTGCTCTGCTTGCTCTGACAGGACGATCAGGGAATAACAATTATCGCTATACAGAAAAACGCATTGATGTGGGTGATGAGCTTTATCTGCTTGGTCGATTTAAGACAATTGGCGGGCGCAGGGAAAAACTGGATAAAAAAGGAGAGGTCAGGGATATTCTGGCAAAATGGAAAAAACGTCCTGATTTTTTACTGGCGCGATTTGATGAAAACGGGGATGGTGAAATTGATCTGGATGAATGGCAAAAGGTGATAGCAGCGGCAGATCTGGAAGTCGAAAAGAGCTTTGGCGAGCGCCTGGTTCAGCCGGAAATTCATACCGTATCAAAACCGCTTGATAGTCGTCGGCCCTTTATTATCTCCGTAGAATCTCAGCAAACAATTGCCAATAAATATCGCTGGTATTCCCGAGGTGGAATGATCGGCTTTTTCCTGGGCGGCATTAGTTTTGTCTGGATTCTTGGTATACGATTTATAGGTTAGTACAAAATGGCGTAGAGACATTGTATGCAACGTCTCTACATCTGTTTAGGAATGCAAATGATCGGCGGCATCAACGGTGTTTTGTAATAATGTTGCCACCGTCATCGGGCCGACACCGCCGGGAACCGGTGTGATATAACCGGCTTTTTCTCTGGCTTTGTCAAAGTCAATATCACCCACCAGCTTGCCGTTATCAAGACGGTTGATACCCACATCAATAACGATAGAGCCCTGTTTTATCCACTCACTATTGACAATGCCGGGCTTGCCAACGGCGACCACCAGAATATCAGCATTGCCGACATGTTGTTCAAGATTTTGCGTAAATCGATGACAGGTTGTTACTGTACACCCTGCAAGTAACAATTCTAAACCCATTGGGCGACCAACGATATTAGACGCACCAACAATGCACACATTTAAGCCCTTGATACTTTTGTCCATGCTGTCCAGAGTCTGATTCAGTAAAGTCATAATGCCCCGGGGAGTGCAGGGACGCAGAACGGGGATACGCAGTGCCAGACGGCCGACATTGTATGGATGAAAACCATCGACATCTTTATCCGGATGAATTCTTTCAATAATTGTTTCCGGGTTGATATGTTCAGGTACGGGTAATTGTACCAGAATCCCGTCAATGGCAGCATCATCATTTAATTCATCAATAAGCGATAAGAGTGCTTCCTGAGATGTTTCATCAGGTAAATCATGAGCAATAGAATTAATGCCCACTTGTTTGCATGAATTGCGTTTATTGCGCACATATACTTCTGATGCAGGATCATTACCTACTTTGATAACAGCAAGCCCGGGAACACGCAAACCTTGCTGCATGCGCTTTTCAACCCGCATTTTCAGCTGCTCCTTAATTTCTTCTGCAATACTCTTGCCATCAATTATTTGTGCGCTCATTATCTCTGTTCTTCCAAAATTTACTCATTATATGGGCTTACTCAGGCAGGAGCTAAGCTCATACCCCTTTTTTATGTCGGGTATATTTTACCTAAAAACCTGTCGGGTTACTATCAGCATATGGCAGCTATTGAGTCATTGCCTGGATTTTATTAAATAGACAGACATAAATAGTTTGGTTTCACAAAAAGAGATATTTTTTTATTTTTTTAAGGCTAAATTGTTTTTTATATGTTATTTTTGGTTATTATTTGAACAACATTGGTTTTTTTGCACTATTTTGGGTGTTTTTTGCACCATTTTACTTGTTATTTATACTCATTGTTTGCATGAGTAGGCATAAATATCAATATCTTAGTCAGCAATGGATTAAGTTTTCAGTGAATTTAGAGGGAATTTTTTTATGGCCTATAAAACCAGAACTAAAACTAAGAATATCAATTTTTTATTCGCTGTTTGTCTGTTTCTCTTCTTCGGGACATTCCGGATATCCTTTGCTGCAGCGACAGGTAATTACACTATCCTTGCCGCTAATGATTTAGGCATGCATTGTGCCGATCAGGATTTTCGAATTTTTAGTATTCTGCCGCCTTATAATGTGCTGAATGCACAGGTGTTATTGAAAGGCGGCACTGGCACTAATGGGCCGCAAATGATGTCACCGGCAAATGGTGTTCATGTTACCTATCAAGCCGTTAATTCAAATTATTTTTCTGATCTGACGAATCCATCACTGCCACCGGATGCCACAGATTCTTTTACCAGTACCGGAACTAATTTGCCGGGTATTTTTAAAAACAATTTCTGGGAAACTATATTAGGCCAATCGGTGATTACTATCGTATTGGGGAATTCTTTTTATACCATACCCGCTTCTGGGCCTGTTACCGGTATTGATAAGATTGGCTTTATAGCCTATGACCCACTCTATCCACCTGAAATCCTGGCTTTATTTCCATCCACCCCTGACCTGGGTTTGCCTGCTCCGGATGTTGTTGAACTTTATTTAGGAAGCGGGGATCTGCATGCAGAACAGTCTGCTATGCCGGGAGCAGCGAATACACCACAACCTTTTCATGGATATGTAGAGCATTTTCCATTCTTCGTTGACTTTCCATTTGGTTATACTGTTAATAGCTTCAAACGCTATACCGCAGAAGGTGTCCCCATTTCTGCTATAGATGACAGCGGTCGTTCTAATCCTTACCCATTAATGCGTATTGAAGCAAGAGATGCCGCTGATAATGTGTTAGCTTCTGTGGATGCCGTTGTACCGGTGGCATCAGAAGCAGATTGTCAGATATGTCATGCTTCTCAGGAAGTGTGTAATGTTGATGAAAGTACCACTATGGTTTGT
>DAOVUK010000524.1 GCA_030632625.1 Gammaproteobacteria bacterium | reverse complement strand
TGCTGCTCTGCGCTTTGCTGATAATGAAAATGGATACCTTCTTCAGCCATAAGACGAGTGACAAACTGCCATTCGCTTTCATTGTACTGAGTGCAGAATTCTCTTTTAGGATATTGACGGTCTGTTGACCAGTTATAGTGAGTGTCTGCCATTAAACCTGCTTCATTGAAAATCCGGGTAATAATTTCCGGAACGCTGAGATTTTGAAAGATACGGCAGCCTTTACGGTATTCCAAAAACCAGGCCATGGGCACAATAACAACTGAATATCGGGCAAATCGAGTGCCATTTTCAATATATCTGGCTTCACCAATAATGCCATTGAGATATTGAACTTCATTTTCTCCCTGGATGGTCAGCAGGGCAGTTTTTTTGAGCAGAGCATTGTGATCAAGAAATTGATCTTCACAGATAAAATCCAGATTGAGATAAAAATGATCACAAAGGCTTTCTTTTAGATCAAATTTATAAACTCTGAGTTTATTAAGCAGGTTTGCCTGACTGGCGATGCTGAAAGTAAAGCGGCTGGTATTTGCGCTGGTATACTGCATGACATTCCCTGTTGGTAAAGCTAAATCAGGCTGATCCGTTGCCTGATGACATATTTTTTCCGATTATATTCTAATAGTGAACATAAAAGCAATAATGTGAAGAAGCGAAAAAATCAATACTTATAGAGTGGCAAAATAGAGTGGCAAAAAAAAGCTGTTAACCAAAAAAAGTTAACAGCTTTTATTAAGCTTAAACCTGGAATAATCAGTTGAATCGTAATAGGTTCAACTGATTTTTCTGGGTTAAAAGCCTGAAATTGTTTATTGACCTAATTTTGCTTTAATGGCATCAATAACAGTATCACTTGAAGTCGCTTCAACCGTTAATAACATGCCTTCACCTTCATAGAAACCAGCAAGAGGTGCAGTCATTTTGTTATAAACTTCCAGACGGTTGCTGATAACTTCAACTGTTTCATCATCACGCTGAACAACTGGTCCGCCGCACTTATCACACTTGCCTTCTTCTTTAGGCGGGTTAGATTTAACGTTGTAAATCTCACCACAATCAGTACAGGTACGACGAGTGGTCAGACGATCAAGAATAACATCGCGTGGCACATCAATGTTAACCACTGCATCAAGTTCTTCACCCATGTCAGCCAGAAGTACTTTCAATGCTTCAGCCTGAGGAATGGTGCGTGGAAAACCATCTAATAAATAACCGTTTTTACAATCATCTTCTTTCAGACGTTCACCCATAATACCCATGATCAGATCATCAGAAACCAGATCACCAGCATCCATTGCTGCTTTCGCCTGTTTGCCCAGATCACTACCCGCAGCTACGGCAGCACGTAAAATATCACCAGTAGAAATCTGCACAGAGCCGTCCATTTTGGTTAATAATTTAGCGACAGTACCTTTACCGGCACCCGGTGCACCTAAAAGAATAAGTTTCATTGTAACTCCATAAAATAGTTGATGAATATAGTTGAGAAAATATCGGTAAAAATCAATTACTTATAGTTAATCGTTTATAGGTACCGAATTTGAAAAATTTAACTGGGCAATATACACTTTTTCTCTCTAATATAACAGCACTTTTTACTTGTGTTTTTATTTTTCAGCACTATTGATAGAATAGGGTAAATTTTCATAAATTCAGGGGATAGTATTCAATGCCAAAAGCAGCAGACCTTAAAAGAGGTGTGATTGTTGAGATAGATGATCAATTGTATAAGGTTCGAAATATTGATGTTCGCAGTCCATCCTCAAGAGGTGCCAACACCTTATATAAGGTGACTTTTATGAATATTCAGAAAAAACAGAAGTTAGAACAAACTTTTGGAGGTACGGACTTTATAAAAGAGGCCGATACCATGCGTCTTATGCTGCAGTTTTTATTTAAAGATGAGCAGTTTTACACATTTATGGATGGTGAAGATTACAATCAGTATACGATGACCATTGAAGAGCTTGACAGGGATGCTGATTTTCTCCCTGATGGTCAGGAAGGAGTGCTGGGCATGCTTTATGAAGGCAATCTCATTGGTATTGAATTGCCGGCT